>QQUD01001025.1 GCA_008501785.1 Chloroflexota bacterium | reverse complement strand
GCGGCTGAGTCCTTCACGAACATTGAAGGCACGCATGAGGTTGACGCGTAAACGGCCGTATTCCTGAATATCCGCCACCGAGATATCCCAACCCGTAGTTGCCGACAACATATCTGCCATATCTTGCGGTCCATAAAGCTGCCAGCCAGGACCAAACACAAATTGACATAACCCCATCGAATCTGAGGCACTGTAATTGTATTGTGTGCTGAGGGCAAATTCGACCTTTTCTGCATTCAGTACCTTCGGATGCTGCGGTTTGTTTAAGCCAATTTGATTGAGAAATTTGTGATAAACGCGTTCATAAAGCTTCGGATGATACATCGGGTCATGTTCTGATGATTGATGATCGGCCCCAAACGAATTAACAGCATAGATCAATCCCATACTGCGTTTCACATGTGGCATATGTGCTGGGAGTTCCTGACCTTTGACAGTGACTAAATGCTCATGACCTTTTTCGAGGCGATCTGCTGCTTTAGCTGAACCTTCTGCCAGGACATTGCCAAATCCTTCGCGGCTTAACGTTTTCTTGAGCATGGCAATCATCGCATCAGCGTCACCATATTTTAGTTCAATGCCGTCTGTTTCATCGGTGGTGAGGATGCCAGCTTCATAACAAGCCATTGCCCAGGCAATCGTTGCGCCACATGAAATCGTATCGACGCCATATTCATTGCATAGCTGATTGGCATAGGTGACGGCATGCAAATCGTCCACGCCGCAATAGGAACCAAGCGTCGCGATGGATTCATATTCAGGTCCACCATACTCAGGAATGAGTTTGTTGTCTTTCCACTCAGATTCCACCACACGTTTGCAGCGCACAATACAAGCATAACAGGTGTCGCGCCCTTGTTTGTCTTGTTTGCCTTCTTCAGCACCGCGCAGCAAGTCGTCGTAGAGGCGTTCGCCGCCGATGTTTTCGGCATTGTCCATAACGCCCGCGTCCCAATTGTAGCTGGGTAGCCCGCCCCCTTTTTGTTGAGACATGACTACGCCAGCGGTACCATACCGACCAAAATTTTCCATGCCGCCGCCAGAAAAAGTGCTTACACCTTTTTTAGAGAGTGCCGCAATTGCTTTTTTGTCGGCTGGCGTGACGCGTTGTTTGCCACGGACAACGATGGCTTTTAAATTTTTACTGCCCATCACTGCGCCTGTGCCCGTTCGACCCCAGGCACGGTTGTTCATGTTCATGATGGCGGCAAAGTTGGCTAATTTTTCACCGGCTGGTCCGATTTGGGCGATTTCAATCTTGTTGTCTCCCAATTCTTCTTTAAGTAGGTTGTCAACATCAAGGGTTGTTTTGCCCCAAAGGTGGGTGGCGTCGCGCAATTCAACTTCGCCATTGTGAATCCAAAGGTACACGGGCTTAGCAGAAGCCCCTTTCACAACAATCGCATCGAATCCAGCATATTTCAGTTCAGCAGGCCAAAATCCACCGGCTTGACTGTCTGCAACACCGCCGGAACTTGGGGATTTACAGGTTACGGTGCAGCGACTTTGACCGCTGATGGGCAGCCCCGTTGTGGCGCTGACGGCAAAAACGAGCGTGTTTTTAGGGCTAAGTGGGGCTGTGCCTTTGGGCGTGTTTTTCCATAAATAGTAAAGTCCCATCAGGCTGCCACCGATATATTTTTTGTAAAAATTTTCGTTGGGCTGTTCAATTTCGATTTGTGCTTTGGTCAAGTCTACGTGAAGGATATTGCCTGTAAATCCATGTAACATTTGGGAATCTCCTTTGGGGTAAGGGGCAAGTTGCAAGGGGCAAGTTGCAAGGTTAGGATGGTTCTGTGGGCTTAGAATTTGGTTGATTTTGGGATAATTCTAGTTTTTTGAGTCGATACAATGTTTCTTGGGTAAGTTGGCGATGTTTGCTGGTGATGTCTGCCTGCACACCAAACAAGAATATTAGTGCGCCAACCAGTAGCAAGCCTGTGCCAATGGTGATGGATTGAATTAGACCTGTGTAGCCATCTTGTGTTAAATAGAAGTAGAGAAATCGCAGCCAGGCATATGCGCCAGTAATAATGAATGGGAGGGCAATGTAGCTGAAGGTGCGCAGTGGTTCGTAGAATGCGTAAAGACGCAAAATTGTTCCGGCTTGTGCTTTGATGAAGTGCCACATGCTGTGCGCAAGGCGGGAGGGACGAGTAGGCCCATTGGTGTGTACAGGGATGCTTTCTACAATTAATCCCATTTTGCCAGCTTGAATGATGGTATCGAGCGTGTAGCTGAAGCGTGTGAGAATGTTTAGCTGGAGTGCTGCATCTCTTGAATAGGCGCGAAAACCGCTGACGGCATCTGGCACATCTGTGCCGCTAACCGTACGTACGGTCCAACTCCCAATTTTTTGCAGGAATTTTTTGATTGGTGAAAAGTGTTCTATTTCATTGACCTGGCGATTAGCAATCACGATGTCTGCTTCGCCGCGCAGGATGGGGCCAACGAGTTCAGGGATGTATTCGCCGGGATATTGGTTGTCAGCATCGGTGTTGACGATGATGTCAGCTCCGAGGTGCAAAGCGGCATCGAGGCCGTTTTGGAATGCTTTGGCGAGTCCCAGGTTGCGTGGATGGCGGATGATGTGGTTGATGCCGAGGGTTTGGGCGATGGTTCCCGTTTCATCCTCACTGCCATCATCTACAATCAACGTCTCTAAACATGCGATGCCGGGAATGTGCTGTGGCAGTTCAGCCACCGTCAGGGGCAAGGTCTCTTCTTCGTTATAACATGGAATTTGAATGATAAGTTTCACACTAGAATTGTAGCGGATTTTACGTGTGGTGTCAGATTTGGGAGGGGCAAGTTACAAGGGGCAAGTTACAAGGGGCAAGTTGCAGGTGGTGAGTAAGCTTTGCTGATACCTGACGGCTGATACCTGATTGCTACTTCCCCGCTAAAATATCGTCAATTTCTAGCAAATGCAACCCTTCCCACAAGAAAACATCCATGTTGACACGCAGTTCTTCGCTGACTTCGACGCCTTCTTCCCGCAGGATGATGGCTTGTCTGTTTGCGGTTGTTTCGCGGTGGTTGATGCTGATGCGACCCTGGCTGTTGATCACACGCTGCCAGGGCACGGTGGCGGATGTGTAAGGATCATCAGAATCGGGATGTTTGAGTGAGCTAAGTGCGTATCCTACCGCTCGCGCAGCGTTGTGGCGGCCTAACATGTTGGCAATACGGCCGTAACTGGTCACTTTGCCTGCCGGTATGCGCTGTACAACTTTGTAGACTTGTTTGTAGAAGTTTGTTGTCATGCAGGTATTTTAGGGGAGAAACGGCCGTTTGGCACAAAATCTGCTGTGAAAATATTCACGACACCTTTATGGGAATATTGTCCTACAACTGATATAAATCTGCTGGCGCAAGCCATCATTTTTTTATTGCGCCATGAAGTTATTTGGAGTACTTAGTAATGAAACAATCCGTTCTCATTGTAGACGACGAGCCCATGACCCTCAACTTGTTGCGACTGATGTTAGAGCCAGTCGGTTTTGCTGTAACCGGCGTTGAAGGAGGCATGGAAGCATTAGAGAAAGTTAACGAAAATCGTCCAGATGTGATGATTTTAGACGTTATGATGCCAGATATGGACGGCCTTACGGTTTGTAAAACATTGCGCAATTTGCCAGAAACGGCCGATATGCCCATCGTCATGCTCAGTGGCAAAACCCACCTTAACGCAGAAGCAGAAGGGTTAGCAGCCGGGGCCGACAAATACCTCTTCAAACCCATGTCGCGGACCGATTTGATAAACAGCCTACGCTCGGTTTTAAAAGATCAAAACTAATCTAAATATCTAAACTAAAATTCATTTGTTGAATACATAATAGTTGGAAAAAGACCGTTTTATTCGGTCTTTTATTTTTTCTCATGTTGAAAGGTGTTGGGAATGGTCTCAATTCTTTTGATGAAGGTTTGTTTTCATTGTTTGAATCCCGAAAGATTTAATGCAAGACAATGTTGTTAGTTTAGTGTGAAGAAATGATTAGTATTTGTATAGTGGGTTTGATTTTGTCGAAATAATGTAAAGGATTTTTTTGTCGTATTTTTATCAATCTAAATAAATTCAAGTCTTCCCAGCCCAAAATTTCAAAAATTCTTATACGCCTGTAATATTGGCCAGTTTTATAAACCAGACCCATTTCTTATTTACCATAAGGTTAATAACACAAGATAATGAGTTCTATTCATGCTGCCTTTTGTCTGAATGGAGTACATAAAAATTGAATCATTTCTGAAAAGAGAACTTAGTATGGCAGAAAACCGTGTTAGTGATTTGAATCTTGCGCCAGAAAAATTTTTACCATTGTCACCTATGCAAGTTGGCATGTTGTTCCATTCGATATCGATCCCTCATTCTGGTGTGGATACTCAGCATATTGTGATGACGCTTCGTGAACAGATAAATTTCGATCTGTTTCAACAAGCATGGAATTCTATTGTTGCTAAACATGATATTTTGCGAGCTTCATTTGAATGGGAAAATGTTGAATTTCCTTGCCAAATTATTCAAGCACATGCACCGGTAGAGATAATTCAACATGATTGGCAGTCGCTTCCCGCTGATGTGCAAAACAGCCGTTTTCAAGCGTTTGTTAAACAAGATCGTCTAGCTGGCTTTGACCTTGCCCAAGCACCTGCTTTACGAATTAATCTATTTCAATTTGATCAAGATTTGTTTAAATGCGTTTGGGCGTTTCACCATATAATTTTAGACGGCCGTTCTTTCACCATTATCTTACAAGAACTGTTTTCAACTTACGATGCATTGCTTGCTGATGAAACGCCACAGTTGCCACAACGTCGCCCTTTTACTGAATACCTTAACTGGTATCAAGAGAAAGATTTCTCCCAAAGTGAATCGTATTGGCGTGACCAACTAACTGGATTTTCTGCACCGACCCCGTTGGCGATTGCGAAGCAAACGAACAACCATGCCCATGTTGCCACCGCATCTGAAGAAGTAGAACTTGTTGTGCCAGCCAATGCGGTGCAAAAAATGGCTGCATTTGCAGCACAAAATGGTGTCACAATGAACACTTTGGTGCAAGGTGCTTGGGGTTTAGCATGGCACCATTACACCAACGATAAAGATGTTGTGTTTGGGGCAACCCGCGCTTGTCGTCATGGGATGGATGGATTGCAGGATATGGTCGGTGTTTTCATCAATACGCTGCCGATTCGAGCACAAATCGCATCAGGTATGACGCTGGTAGGCTATTTGCAGCAAATTCGAGCACAGCATGTTGCCGTTCGTCCATACGAACATACTCCATTATCTGATGTGCAAAAATGGAGTGATGTGACGGATGGGGCGAGTTTGTTTGATACGTTGGTTGTGTTTGAACGTTACGATCTCAACTCAAATCTGCGCGGGCGGGGTGGTGCGTGGTTAAATCGGGAATTTCACTACAAAGGCCAGACCAATTTTCCCTTAACATTGATGGCTTACCATCACGATGATTTGATTTTACGCTTGGAATATGATCCAGAAGTATTCAGTTTGTCCATCATGTCTCGTTTGTTGCAACATTTGCAACGTTTGTTGGTGGCAATGTCGCAGCATGGAAATGGGTTGGCCTTGACTTTGCCTTATTTGACCAAGGATGAGCGGTCGCAGATTTTGGATCAATGGAATCCGCCTTATGAATTGGCGCAGGTGAATGCACCTATTCATCATTTTATTGAGGCACAAGTAGTAAGAACACCTGAGAAAACGGCCGTTTCTTTCCAAACCAACCACCTAACCTACCAACAGCTTAACGAGAAATCCAACCAATTCGCCCACTATTTGCAAGCACAAGGAATCAAACCTGGAACATTTGTTGGTATTTGTTTAGGGCGCTCACTCAACACAATTATTAGTTTGCTGGGTGTGCTCAAAGCGGGTGCAACCTACATCCCGCTGGACCCACAATATCCGCGTGAACGACTGGCACACATGATCCATGATTCACAGATGCCGCTGTTGGTGACGGAAACGGCCGTTATCGACCATCTCCCCGAAAGCAGCACCACCATCTTGAATATCGACCAAATCAGTGATGCCCTCGCAAACTCACCAACTGAAAACCCTGCCCCAACAGCCACACTAGACGACCTGGCTTACATCATTTACACATCAGGTTCCACCGGCAAGCCCAAAGGCGTGAAAGTGCCTCACCGTGGCTTGACAAACTTCATTCAGTCGATGGCAAAAGCCCCCGGCATGACCGCAGACGATGTGATGGTAGCCGTCACAACCATCAGCTTCGACATTCATGGCTTAGAAATGTTCTTGCCGCTCTATGTGGGCGCAAAACTGGTGATTGTGGCAGATGAAACGACAGTTGATGGGCATGGTCTGGCAAAATTGATTGATGATGTAGCAGGCACGGTGTTGCAGGCTACCCCGGCTACCTGGCAAATGTTGTTGGATGCGGAGTGGAACGGCCGTTCCCATCTCAAAATGCTCTGCGGCGGCGAGCCGCTGCCACGCCGTCTGGCCAACAAACTGCTCACCAAAGGCGGCGAATTGTGGAACATGTACGGCCCCACCGAAACCACCATCTGGTCCACAATTTCCAAAGTTGAGCCAGGAAATGTGCCGATCACAATCGGCCGTCCCATCGACAACACCAGCGTTTACATTCTCGATGAGCATTTGCAGCAAACGGCCGTTGGTATCATCGGTGAACTCTGTATCGGTGGCGCTGGCGTCACCCAAGGCTATCTCAACCGCGACGAATTAACTCAAGATCGTTTTTTGCCGAATCCATATCGAACTGGCGACACCATTTACAAAACCGGTGATTTAGCCCGTTACAATGCCGATGGCACACT
>QQUD01000425.1 GCA_008501785.1 Chloroflexota bacterium | reverse complement strand
ATCAAGAAAATGCGGACGTCATGGCAAATTCTTCACTCGTTTACGAACTGGCTGTCTTAAAACCTTTAGCCGAACCTTTGTTACGGCAAGTTGATCCTGGCAGCCCCCTCTACATTGAAGCCAAGCGGTTACTGTCCTTTCTGGGATGGGTGGAAACGCTCGCGCCTGAGCTTGTACCAGATAATTCATTGCTGCGTGAGTTCGTGGGCGGTTCAATTCTGCGTGACTACGAACCGGGTTTCCCAGACAAGCATAGCATGGGGCACTAAGTGCCCAAGGAGGCCTGAGTCGTTCGGTGGAGAGTAGTTCGCGTTTTTGTTTCGGTTGTGATTAAGTTTCGTTTTATCTTCTTCCGTCACAACGGGTACACTTACGAGTGCCATCATTTCCAACGACCCAATCGACTCCTCCACAGCTGCACGGCGGGCCATTCACGATATACGTCGAAACACCAGATCTGACTTCCCGCCACCGATCACACTTTGGACAACAAATGCCTTGAACACCAACAAACCAATCTGTTCCATCACAGAAGCATTTAGGGCCATTAATAATGGCTCCTCTCATGATGCCTCTATCCACACTAGGCACGGCTAACCCACGATTCGAGCATTTCCATTGATTGTTTCCATTCACAAACCAGGATCGGTTCCCACAAAAACATTCAGGACCATTCTCAATATAAGTAACTAAATTTACATCATACTCATAAATAGGCATAAATTATTCCCCTGAGGAATTATCACCCCAAAACTATCGAGTGCTTAGTAATACAAAATTGATACTGTTTATCATTTTACCCATTATTTGTGGGGGTTAACTTATAGAAAACGGATTTTCCCCTAACAACCAAGCTACAAAAGATTATGAAAAGAAATCCACATAATATGAGCTATTGCAATATTTAGCAGGTAGATGTAAATTAAAAATTTGGCATTCCAAAGAGGGATTCGACAAGCTCAGCCCTCTTTAGACAATTTATGAAATACTTCTTTAACGATGTACTTATCACATTGTTTCATTGTGTCATTTTGCTTGACACCCTGATGTTATAACTGATACATTATTCATACTGCCGTCACAGCTTATATAAAAGCCAAGACACACAAAATTTATTGACCAGTTGGACGAGTTAGGTTAACTCTCTTCACCATTAATTGACCTTTTGTTTTCTACAATTAGCAATAAATTAACGACTGCATGGTAAATTCATAATCAATTCCGTTTTTCTGGATGATTTGCGACCATTTTGCAGGTTATTAACACTTTCTTCTCCACAAACTAACCAGGTTCAATAATGTATTATTTCTTTCTTTGCCGGATTCTTTTCGATGAATAAACAAACAGAATACCTTTATGATGTTTTTATCAGCTACAGTCAGGCTGATCGGGAATGGGTAAACGAATGGCTCTTACCTCATTTAGAGAAGGCCAATCTGCGCGTGGCCATTGATTATCAAGATTTTTTAGTAGGCTCGCCCGAAATGGAAAACATTGAACGGGTTGTATCTTTAAGTCATCGCACTATTGTGGTGTTGACTCCGGCATGGCTAAGTGATGAATGGAATGCTTTTGAGGCTCTGTTGGTGAGGGCAGCCGACCCGGCCGCTCGACAGCGTAAGCTGCAGCCAATCCTGCTTAAACCATGTGACCTGCCTGATTCAATTGCCTTTCTAAATAAAGCAGACCTGACGATAGAAGACCATTGGCATAAGGAGCTTCGTCGCCTGACGCGATCCATAAATGACGAAATTCCACAAGCCTTTCCAAAAGACCCAAAAGATTTTGTGCAATGGCGAAAATGGCTGCGATATCGACGCCGCCAGGTACGTTGGGCTATGGCAGCGCTTCTCGTTCTATGGGTGATTGTCTCCACTCAGGCCAGTATCAAACCCTTTCAAACTCGGTCGGTCTGGCTTAAAGAAGATTTCACCGCGCCAAATGCAACCTTGCTGCACAATACGGGTACAGTTTTGGTCATAGGCGGCAGGAATAGTGAACCGGGCTGTCGGCATCCGCATCAAGGGTTGTGGTATCGGCCGTTATCAGCAAACAGTGAATGGCAAATCAGCAAAGTCGATGCTGACTTATGCATTGAAGATTGGGGGGGCGCTGGCGAAGACGCTTTGTCTGATATCGTGGGGTTGGCCTCTTTGCCCACGCAGCCAGATATTGTTTATGCCCTGAGTAGTGATTCAGGGTTGCTAATCAGTGAGGAAGCGGCAGCCTCGTTCCAATCACATCCAGCGAGTAAGGAGATGCCCAAACTAGTATTTAATCGTACTTTGAAAGCGCGTCTTGTTGTTACCGGTTTACACACTCCCGTTTTTTGGATTGTCAATGAAAGTAAGGGGGTATGGGTTTATCGTGATGAACATTGGCTGCGCTTAGACGAGCCGGGTGGCTGTGATGGCCTATCGTCAGGCATGACATTCCTGTCTCTATTGGTTATGGACGAGATGATTTTGATGGGAACAGAATCGAGTGGATTGTGGGTGAGTGAGGATAACGGCCGTTCCTGCCGCCAAGTCTTTGATACCGGCCCCAACCCTCGTTACGATTTTGTCGATATATGGAATATCTCCACCACCCATCATCGCTTTTTAGCCTTAGTACGCGATTGGAATTCAGAGCCAGATGACGAGTATGGTAATTGGCAGTTATTAGATTTATGCCCACGTGCCAATGCATGTGATGATTCGACGTGGGAAGCAGAAACCGAACCCGTATGGTTCAATTCAACTTTCCTCAAACCACCCATCGCCGATGTGCTGGTACAGCAAGGCAAAGACGACATCAGCTACAAATGGCACCTCGTTTCAGAAGCTGGCCAGGTCTGGCAAGGGGATATAACGGGCAGTAAACCAGAAAATTTACCCGATATATGGCGTTGCTACAACTTATTTGACCCATGCACCAATCGCTTTGAATTTGCTACACCCAACAAGCCCCCCTATTTACTAGCCGCTGATCACGTTTATCAATTTACCGAAGGCCCGTGGTGGAAACGCTTATGGCCTTAGAAATAGTTCATTCCCATTTTCGGGAACAAGATTCTGGATACGCTTAAAAAAATATTTCCAACAACACACCTCACTCGTAATCGTGATCGTCATTCGTGCTCGTGATCGATTGTGAAACCGATTACGATCACGATCACGATCACGAATTAGGTATCCGGTTTATCTCTATTAATAAGAAAAGTTAGGAGGGAAGAAGATGGCTTACACATTATTTTTAGCCTTAAAGGATGGCCTATACCATTTTTCGAATATTGAAGGCAAATGGAAATTCACCCGCAGCAATCTGGGCAACATAAATATTACGTCGTTAGTCCATGATGCTGAAAACAAAAAACTGTACGCCGGTACGGAAGATAATGGAATCCTTTATTCTATTGACGAGGGAATAAGCTGGCAACCGGTCGCTCAAAATTGGAATGATGTTATCAAATCACTGGCATGGGATAGTCAAGAGAATGTTTTGTACGCCGGAACCAGTACAGATGTCTTTTTCCAAAACAAAAGCCAACAGTGGGAATCAGTTGGAGAGAGTTTACAGAACATAGAAACGATTCTCTTTGAGCCTCAAAATCGAATATTGCTGGCTGGGACAGGTTACGGGGGAGTGTATCGATACATTTTTGGTGATTATGAGAGGGAGGGAGGTTGGGAGCAAATTGTTGAACCATTACCAGGAGGTTCGGGAGTGACTTCTTTTGTCCTGGACACAAGTAGCCAAACCTTAATTGCAGCCACTGCCGACCGTGGCGTGTTCCGTTACGATGGTGAAGGATGGCAATCAATCAATGATGGTTTACCGAATAATGACGGGGTTTATGACAGAGTGACAATTATTTCCTCAGACACTCAGAAACTGTATGCCAGTGTAGACAATTATGGCATCTACTCTTCTGATGACGACGACCAAACCTGGCAACAATTAACACTCCCACTAATTTTTGCCCGTAGGATTATACGTGCAATGGTAGCCGTCAAACCACTAATTGCAGAGATTTTATCCGGCGGTTATTATTGGCAGGAGCCTTTTCCAACAGATCCGGAACAGCGTACCGTGTCGCGCGAAGCACTCAGAGAATTGCGCGAAATCTATGATGATCCCCGCAATGCCGACCAGCGGCAAACTTATCCTTGGCGGTTAGGCTTCTTACCGGCTACAGGTTTACCTGCCCTGTTACGCACCCGGTTGGATAATGCTCCCACCTCTCAACCAAACGACCAAAGTCCGTCGTTGCTCGAAGTGCTTAATGATTCACAAACCAGAGCCATTTTAGGTTTAGATGAGGGTGCTTTGACAAAACCTGAGAACCAGTTTCAGCCAGGGCCGATAATAAAGCTAAAAAACAATCCAAATGATGAAACGCCGACTGTCTGTCATTACACCTACCACCAGTTTTACAACGGCTTTCGCGTTCTGGGTGGCAGTTTGCGGATTCACGGTCTTCTGGGGGACAAACGGGCGGCAATCACTAGCAGCTACCTTCCCATTCCCGACAATTATCCGTTTGGTTCAAATGGAAATGGCCATGAGGCTCCCCTGGAACCCCGCATTGGTGAGGAAGAAACGAAACAAATAGCTGTAACGGCCGTTATCCAAACCCAGCCTGTTCAAGATGCGGTTCCCATTTTAGTAATGGCCATCCGCAAAGCACTTTTAAAAAATGACCAGGAAACACTTGTTGAAGCGTTAGGGTCCCTAAGGGAACAAACGGATGGTGCATTTGGCCGTTTGGTAATAACAGCCGATTTGTGGCTGCTGCAACGGTCCGGTCTCATACGCGTAGTCGGCCGTTTGTTAGTGCCGCTAGTACTGTTCTTGTCGGGTGCCAATAGAACGGCCGTTAATGTCGAGATTATGCCGGTAAATGATAACGATCTAGCCATCACCGCTTTTGCCGCTGCCTATCGCCTCATAAGCCGCGTCCGCGTTCACATTCCCGGCTATGATCCCTGGTATGTGTTGGTAGACAGAAAGAGTGGTCAGGTATTGGGCGAACCCTTAACGGCCGTAGCCAGAACACAAAAATACTACCAAAACTCTGGTGAAGCCTGGCCCGCGAAAGATCCAACAGGTGAAATCAAAGATATCAATATTTCAAATTTACAAACATATGTGGCTGAATTACCAGACGAAACTAAATTAGAAAGTGCATCTGAGGAACTTACCAATATCGCAGTTCATGCTCAACAATTTCTTGATCACTTAATCACTGTTTGTGGCGTTGAAGCCACACTCTTACAGGGTTACACTCACAATGGTACAGAGTACTCACCGGGCCTGGAGGTACGGATAGACCCAAACAGTGCAACGGGCTTTTTTTATGGCGATGACACCAACCCTAAACAGATTCGGTTTCAGAAAGATAACGGTAACGATATTCTTGTTGGTGATAATAAGGTCTTTGCTCCAGCGCTGGATCCGGAAGTAGTGCGACATGAATTTACACACGGTTTCTCATGGTTGCTCAACCCTGACCCGTGGGATACGCCAGACATACTAGGGCCTTTTTCTCGAGCTTTGCAAGAGGGTTATGCTATGTATCTGGCTCGATCAGTTGCCGTTAATCAGGATGAGAATGAAAATGGAAAAATCTGGGCCCGTGCCGCATATCGCGAAAATGATTGGAAATATCGCTGGCAGCTAGACCGCACCAACAGTCAGGCGGGGTGTGACCTGCTGCCAGCACCCAATGTTTATCCTGCCGGGAGTTTCAAAGCAGGTGATTTAGCTAACTACGATGTGGGCATGATTTGGGCCAGGGCACTCTGGGACTTACGCCGTGTATTAGGTAATGGTAACCAGGCAGACAAACTGGTCGTACGGACCATGCCGTATCTACACGGCTATATTGCTAACTTTGAACTGGCGGCTGAAGCGATACTTGATGTCGATATCAAATTAATGGAAAACTTAAACCTAGCCAACGGCAGCCAGCCCATTTGGGCTGGCCGCGGCATTGCCGCCGGTCAGGGGGTATACGGTTTTGCCCAGGCCAACGATGGGACGCTCATTGCCGCCACAGATGCCGGTATCCTCCTCTACTCCGATGTTGACAACAAATGGAACTTCGATAGCAACAGCCCTGGCGATGATACCTCTGCCAGTGCCATATTGACAGGGATTGTGGCTGTAGCCGGATACGATGATACGCTCTATGCAGCCGTTCAACTACCACCCAACAGCAATGCGGGCAGTGGTAATACCCAATGGCAACCCAATATGTACTCAAGAACAACTGATCCATCTAATGATTGGACTCCCCTCGGAAATTGGCCAGACGAGACCAACGAAGCAACCCCTTTGAGTTTATTATTGCTTGATGGCGGCACCCTGTTGGTAGGGACAAGTCGTGGCGTATATCAACTTGTCGGCGGATCCTGGCAAATTACAGGAAAGCTGGACCCGGGTAATGATCAACACGGTTCCCCAGATGATCTGCGCAAGAGTGCATTTGCGGCATTGGGATTGGTAAAAGTAGACTCGAGTGGAACCATAAAGTACGTACACGCTATTACGCCCAATAGTATCCGCCGTATCAAAAGTGATAAATTTTCGACCTGGAACTGGAAAGAACCAACCAGTGGCATTTTCTATAACGGGACTGCACGACCGACGGCAATCGTTGAATGGAAAAATGATGTTTACATAGGTACTTTAGAAAACGGTCTATGGAAGAGTGACAATAAACTCAATACGAAAAAGGAATTTTCAACAGAGTCAACACCGTCCAATTCTTCTCCTGCGGCAATTCTTGCTCTAGCTGCTTACGACACTCATCTTTACATGGCAACGGATCAGAACGTTATTCAGTTTGCGAAT
>QQUD01000985.1 GCA_008501785.1 Chloroflexota bacterium | reverse complement strand
TCGCCCAGCGGCGTATTGCGGCGTGATCGGTTACAAACCAAGCTATGATCGCATCTCCAAAAAGGGCGTGATCCCCGTGTCCGCCTCAGTCGATACCGTCGGCCTGTTTGCGCCAGACATTGCTGGTATCGAAATGACCGCCAATTTATTGTGTGACCATTGGCAATTTGGCTACCCAGGTCGCAAGCCGGTGTTCGGCGTCCCCGAAGGACGTTATCTCGATTATGTCTCACCGGAAGGGCGCACGCATTATCGGCAAATCTGCAAAAAGCTGCATGAAGCAGGGTTTGCCGTAAAATCAGTGCTGGCTTTAACTGATTTCGACGATATTTATGAACGGCACAATTTGTTGGTTGCCGCTGAAACGGCGCAAGTTCACAAATCGTGGTTTGCTAAATACGGCCGTCTTTACCATCCCAAAACAGCCGACTTAATCAAACGTGGCAAAAAAGTTTCTGATAGGCAATTCAAAAAGGCATGGGCGAGTCGTGCCAAACTGCGGGACAAATTGACTCGCCTGATGAAGAAAAACAGCATTGACATCATGCTATCACCACCGGCACAAGGAGCGGCCCCGATGGGATTGTCCAGCACAGGCAATCCGGTCATGAATTTGCCCTGGACCCACAGCGGGCTGCCTACGCTGACGCTGCCAGCCGGTAAAAACGAGGCAGGACTGCCGCTGGGCATTCAGCTCACGGGCCGCTGGTATGAAGATGAAGCGATGCTGGGTTGGGCGGAGGAGATTGGGGAAATTGTCAATTGCTAATTGTTAATTGGCAATTGTTAATTGTTAATTTATTGTTGGTTTGGGCGGTTGTTGGATGTCAGTCAGTTTCAAAAACGCAGCCGACACCAACAGCAACTATTTTAACAACTACAACGAGGATGATGACAAAAACGGCCGTTCCCACACCCACTCCCGTTTGCAACGACGATCAACAACCCTTTCGCTATCTGGCGTTGGGGGATTCGTACACGATTGGTGAAAGTGTGATGAAAGCGGAGCGATGGCCGGTGCAGCTTGTCAACACATTGCGGTCAAACGGCATTGCCATCACAGATGCAGAAATAATTGCTAAAACGGGTTGGACAACAGATGAATTGATGACAGGTATCGCCAACACCAAGCCCACAGGACCGTATGATTTGGTGACGCTGTTGATTGGGGTGAACAATCAATATCGAGGGTTGAGTCAGGAGGTGTATCGGGATGAGTTTGTGGGGTTGTTGGAAACGGCCGTAACCTTCGCCAACAACAATCCATCCCACGTCATCGTCGTCTCCATTCCCGACTGGGGCGCAACCCCATTCGCGCACCGTGAGGACCGTGACGCTATCGGTGCCGCAATCGACGCCTTCAACGCTATCAACCGCACCGCCACCGAAGAGACAGGGGCACACTTCATTGACATCACCCCAATCTCGCGCAAGGCCCTCACCGATGCCACGTTAACAGCCGAAGATTTTCTCCACCCATCCAGCGAAATGTACGCCGAATGGGTAACTATGATAGTTCCAATTGCGGAACAAATTTTGTGTAAATAAACAATTTAAAACTCTTGGCTCTTTGGGATCTCGTAGGATTTGGAGTAGAGGCTTTAGCCGGAACGGTCTTGTGAGAACCGGCTAAAGCCTCCACTCCCCCTGAATTCCTGAAGACCCAACCCTTATATGTCATTCCTCGGAAGACCTCGGAATGACGGTTGATGGAAGCTTATGATTCAACATGAAATTCGAGCAGGAAGTTATTATGATTCAGTTGTGTTAATGCAATTGCAAAAAGCATTGGCCGCTTTGGATGGCGTAGAAGATGCAGGTGTGGTGATGGCAACCCCTGCAAACCGGGATTTGCTGGCAGCGGGTGGGCTGCTACCCGATGGAATTGCGGCGAAAGCAGATGATTTATTGATTGTGGTGAAGGGGGAAAGCGAAACGGCCGTTTCCACCGCCCTCTCCCAAGTTGACAAACTCCTCACCAAACGCGCCGCCTCTGGTGCTGCCCAAGATTTCCGCCCACGCAGCCTCGACGCCGCGATAAAAATGCAGCCGGATGCCAGTTGGGTACTCATCTCGGTACCTGGTCGCTATGCGGCTGGTGTGGCTGAAGATGCGCTGCGCCAGGGCAAACACGTCTTCCTCTACAGCGACAATGTGCCTTTGGCAGACGAAGTGCGCCTCAAAAAAATGGCACAAGCCAAAGGGCTGATGGTGATGGGTCCCGACTGCGGCACCGCCATCGTCAACGGCATTGGCCTCGGCTTTGCCAATCGCACACGACGTGGACGCATCGGCATTGTGGCGGCGTCTGGCACAGGTTTGCAAGCCGTCAGCAGCGCAATCCACAATTTGGGCAGCGGCATCTCGCAGGCGATTGGCACCGGTGGCCGTGACCTCAAATCGGACGTTGGCGGCATTACCGCGCATCAAGCATTAGATTTACTGGGCCGAGATCGAAACACGCGTGTGATTGTGCTAGTTTCTAAACCCCCTGCACCACAGGAAGCCGCTCGATTACTGCAAGCGGCACAAGCAACCGGCAAAGATGTTGTGGTTAACTTCCTCGGGTATCCAGTTCCTGGTCATCAAATCGGCAATCTGCACTTTGCGATCAATTTGGCTGATACGGCCGAAATCGCCGTTCATATTTCTAGTTCGGTGCAAACTTCATTTTTGGGGTCGCACCGTGAGCCGGTGGATGGGTATATGCGTGGGCTGTTCTCGGGTGGCACGTTGGCTTATGAGGCGTTGTTGGGCTTAACGGCCGTTCTCGACCCCATCTACACCAACATCCCCATTCGCCCCGAACAGCAGCTGCCCAACCTGATGCAAAGCCAGGGACACACCATCCTCGACCTCGGCGAAGACGCGTTTACACAAGGTCGTTTGCACCCCATGATGGACAACGATTTGCGCATTCGCCGCATGAGGCAGGAAATCGCTGACCCGGATGTGGGCATCATTTTGCTCGATGTGGTGCTGGGCGAAGGGTCGCACGCCAACCCGGCCATTGAACTCAGCCCGATCATTGCCGAAGCCAAACAAGCCAACAAAAAAGTGGTCGCCATTGTCGTCGGCACCGATGAAGACCCGCAAGATTTGAACAGTCAAATTGAACAATTAGCGGCTGCGGGTGCGACCATTTTCTCGGAAACAAATGAGGCAGTGGACTATGTATTTAACCGCGTTGCCCAGCCTGTCGTTTCCAATCATCCCACCATTTCGTTGGATGCGTTTGGTGAGGGATTAACGGCCGTTAACGTCGGTCTCGAATCGTTTTATGACAGTTTGGTAGGTCAGGGGGGAACGGCCGTTCAGGTTGATTGGCGACCGCCTGCGGGGGGCAACGAAAAGCTGATGGCGCTTTTGGCAAAAATGAAAAGCGGGTAACATCCCATTTTACCTCTTGACAAATAAACCGTTTTGGAACCACAATGGTTCCAACCAGCATCAAGGAGGTATTTTTCATGGCAACTGTTACGATAAAAAACATTCCGGACGATCTTTATAAAAAATTGAAGGAATCCGCCAAAGCAAATCGTCGCAGCATCAATAATGAAGTAATCTTGCTTATTGAGCAAGCATTTCAAACCTATCGGCCCAGACCAGAAGAGCTTGAAGCCGAAGCACGTAAACTGCGTGAACTAACCGCACACTATCATTTAACAAACGAAGAACTAGATCAATGGAAAAATGAAGGCCGTCCATGATTGTCGTAGATACAAATGTGCTTGTTTATTATTACATTAAAGGTGACTTCACAGAAATTGCTGCAAGTGTTCATAAAAAAGATGCTACTTGGGTGGCACCCTTTTTATGGCGAGGCGAATTTCGCAACACTGCTTTGCTTTTCTTACGAAAAGACCTACTGACACTCTCCCAAGTGTCACGAATCACGCAAGCTGCACAAAACAGGATGCGTGATTATGAATTTCACATCGCTACTAATGACGTATATCGTCTTGCAAAAGCAAGCAATTGTTCGGCTTATGATTGTGAGTTTGTTGCACTTGCTCAAGAATTACAAGTTCCATTAGTTACAGTTGATAAGAAAGTATTGCGAGAGTTTCCAGAAACGGCCGTTACGCCACAGCAATTTCTAGAAATGCAAAACTAAATTCGTAGGTCAAGACGCTGTCTTGACCATCTGACCCGGACAAAACAACGTTTTGTCCTACGACTTACAGAGGAGTGAGACATGATTGATATTGAAAAGGCCAATGAAACGGCCGTTTCCCGCATGATGGACGCCCGTCCGATTCTCAAAACCATCGCACCAGCCATTGATGTGATTCCCGGTATGCGCGACAACCTGCTGCTGCACGCCGGTCCGCCCATCACCTGGGAACGTGCATCAGGACCGATGCGAGGCGCAATTGTGGGGGCACTCATCTTTGAAGGCAAAGCCACCGATTGGGACAGCGCCGAACAGCTTGTCAAATCAGGAGCCATTGACCTGGAACCATGCCACGAGCATGATGCTGTCGGTCCAATGGCAGGCGTGACATCATCATCGATGAAAGTGTACGTCATCGAAAACGTGACGCATGGCAACAAAGCGTACTCCAATCTGAACGAAGGCTACGGCAAAGTGCTGCGCTATGGCGCATACAGCCAAGAAGTGCTCGACAAACTGCACTGGATGAACGACACACTTGGGTCGATGATTGCTGAAGCTTTAATGCTCAGTGAAGACGGCATTGACATCCGCGCCTTGCTCTCCGAATCGCTGCACATGGGTGACGAAGGGCATAATCGCAACAAGGCAGGCTCTATCCTGTTCACGGCAAAATTGGCCCCACTGCTGGCGCAAACCAGTTTTAGCGATGCCGATAAAGCTAAAGTGCTGCAATTCATGGCCGAAAATGCACTCACGGTACTCAATCCGGTAATGGCAGCCTGTAAAGCAATGGCTGATGCGGGTCACGGCGTTGAAGGCAGCACCGTCATGACCACAATGGCACGGAATGGCACTGATTTAGGCATTCGTGTTAGTGGGTTAGGCAATCGCTGGTTCACGGGTCCAGTGGGTCAGCCAGATGGCCTCTACTTCCCCGGCTTTACCGCTGACGATGCCAGCGGCGACATTGGCGACAGCACGATTACCGAAACAGCAGGCATTGGTGCGTTTGCGATGGCAACGGCTCCCGCAATCGTCACTTTTATCAGCGGGACGCCGGAAATGGCTTTGAACACGACACTCTCGATGTACGAAATCAGCGTCGGCGAGCACAAATTGTTCACGATTCCGGCCCTTGGTTTTCGCGGTACGCCAGTTGGTGTTGACATTCGCAAAGTGATTGAGTTGGGCATTCGTCCACAAATCAACACCGGCATTGCACACCGGGATGCTGGCATTGGTCAGGTGGGTGCCGGATTGGTGCTGCCGCCGATGAATGTGTTTGAAGAATCGCTGTTTGCGTTTGCTGAGAAGTATGATTTGGCGTGAGTGAGGACAACGAATGTTAGGAATTAACGAATGGGAGGAATAATGGAAAAAGTTGTTGGACAGAATTTCGACGATGGCATGGCGGCATGGCAAGCGTGGCAGGATGCACCTTGGGGAAAGTTGCGATACCGGATTGCCGAGGCAAATTTGCAGCCACATTTGCCTCAACCGCCAGCAAAAATCCTTGATTTGGGTGGTGGGAATGGCTTAGATGCGGTTCCGTTAGCGCAGTCTGGATTCTCATTGTCGGTTATGGATTTTTCGGCCGAAATGATTGCACAAGGACAGCAATTTGCTGAAGCGAAAGGGATTGCTGACAAGATGACATTTACCGTTGGGAATGCAGAGCAGTTGGCTAAACATTATGCGGACCCTGTTTTTGATGTAGTGTTGTGTCATAATGTTTTGCAATATGTTCAGGATGTAACGGCCGTTCTCCAATCCATCCATAACAGTCTCAAACCAAATGGTATCCTGTCCCTCATCATCACCAATCCTCATGCAGAAACATTCAAACTGGCGCTGCGCGAATATGACATGCAAGGCGCTTTGGAACAGCTAGATAAACGAACAAAATTCGTAGAGCTTTTCAATACAAATATCCAGCGTTACACAGAAAACGAATTGATTGAATTGTTGTCCTCAAACAACTTCACGGTTGAGGCGCAATACGGGATTCGTTGTATTTGCGATTTCATGGCCGACAATGAGCGCAAATATGATCCAGTTTTTTATGAAAAACTAGAAGCTTTGGAGATGGCGGTGAGAAGTAAACGGCCGTATATCTCCCTCGCAAACTTCTATCATTTTATTGGGATAAAGAAATAAGAGGTTGGGAGAACCGTCATTCCGAAGTCCGAAGCCTGCCCTGAGCGCAGCCGAAGGGAGGAATCCCTAACGCTTTCTCATAACAGAACGCAGGGATTTCTCGGGGGACCTCGAAATGACATTAACTAGATGGCTTTTTCAATCCCCCAATCTAAACAATCAAAAGGAGACTTTTTAGATGAAATTTATCGATCTCACAATGCCATTAGGTATTGGTACACCTCCCTGGCCAACTTATGAACCGCTACAGGTAAAGTATTTCAAACGACTCGCACCAAATGGCGCGAATGGACAAGTTGTGACTCATTCAAACCATGTTGGCACACACTTGGATGGCGAAATTCACTTTTATACCCCTGGCAAAGATATCGCCTCGCTTGAGCTTGATTTCTTAGTTGGAGATGCGGCGATTGTCGATTTGAGCGACATTTGCGGTGATTTTGATGTGTACACACCGGAAATGATTGAAGAGCGCGTTGAAGTTCGTGAAGACGACATTTTGATCATTCACACCGGCTACCATCATTTTGGCTGGGACCAGCCATACGGCAATGAGGTGCGCTACATGGTAATGCATCCTGGGCCAGATGAGCGGTTTGCGAAATGGTGCATCG
>QQUD01000804.1 GCA_008501785.1 Chloroflexota bacterium | reverse complement strand
GGCCGTTCTGGCAGCTGGTACGCTTCATAGACAGGTTTGAGAGGGCGTTTCAGCCAAAACGGCCGTCTTGTCCCATCCGGGCTGAAATCTACCGCACTGCGGGTCATTGCCACCCACTCGCGATAAACTGCCATCGAGCGATTGGTATCTACCCACACATCACCGTACTTCTCATTTGGCTGCGCCTTGCGCACATTGATCGCCTTTTGCAGCCAGCAGTGCGCCCCACTAATCGGGTCCGGATGCACAGCGTGAGTCAGGTTTTGATGCACACCCACTTCCTCCCACCAGATACGACTCGTATCTGGATCAAAAGTCTCCCAAGACTTAGCACCACTCAAAATATTCAGCTGGTGATGTCCCTTCGCATCCTCCTCCAACGAGGCGACGTTAGACATACCGGGGTTCACGCCCACATTATCTTGCAGTCGCCACCGTCCCAGGTGGTGACTCATCGCGATAATGCCCGGTTTAATCCCTTCAGTCACCCACACCTTGTCGATGAAATAACCAATCTCGGTTTCCACGCGAATCAGATCGCCTGTTTTCACGCCCATCCGTTTCGCATCGGACGGGTGCATCCACACCGGGTTTTTGTGGCTGATTTCGTACAGCCATTTGGCATTTGCGCTGCGCGTGTGAATCAACGTTGGCAGCCGAAAGTTGGGCAGCAGCAGCATTTCGCCCTTGCTGCGGTCAATATTGTCAGGATGCACATGGCTCTTCAATGGATATGGAATCGTGTACTCTTTTTCAGTCCAGCCCCATTCATGCATGGTGGGGCTAAAAAATTCGAATTTACGGCTCGGCGTTTTCACCCCAACTTTGGGTTTTCCATCGATGAGAACCCCAATTTTGGAGCCATCTTTCATGATGCGAGCGTCTTTATCAATAATGAATTGTGAATTGTGAATTGTGAATTGTGAATTCGTCGCTAACTCTGTCTCTGTCTCTATCTCTATCTCTACCTCTTTTTCATACGGTACATAATTCTCTTTGGTCACTTCAAACGCGCCGTACTTTCGCATGTATTCCAGCGGGGTGAGTCCTTCTTTGGCGGCAATTTCGGGTAGGCCAGGGACTGCATTTTCAAATTGCCATTGATAATATTCAGCCACTGTGATCAGTTCGCCGGGACGGTACGGGCTTTCAAAATATTGGCGAATGCCTAAACTGCCATCTGGGTCCATGCATGCCGAAAGGTGAATCCACCATTCGTTTTCTTCCCATACTTCACCGGGATTGGCTTCGTGGGTGAAGTTAATTTGGTGTCCCATCTTTTCCATCGCCACGCGGCGCACTGGCTGCCGGAACGAAATCCATTGACCAGCGTGTGTTTCCTGGCTGACCAGATCATGGCGTTCGCCAGCGTGGCCCATTGGCAGTACATAATCCGCAAACCAGGCTGATTCATTCCACGTGGGGGTGAGCGCGACGTGGCATTTCATCTTTTCTTCGTCTTTAAGCGCTTTTAGCCACATGAAGCCGTCGGGATTGATCCACATCGGGTTGTAGACGCGGGTGAAGTAAACATCAATGTCGCCGCGCCCTTCTTCGAGGAAATGCGGTAGCAAAAAGCTCATTTCAAAAAATGCAAACGGCCATTCATGTGGCAAATGTAGCTCGTTCCAGGCTATGCCTGCCGGTGGTTTTTTGAACACAGCAGGCGTGAATTTGTTCCAACTGTTAGCCGACGTACCACCGGGTGTACCCACGCTGCCGGTAAGCACATTCAAGAAAAACAGCGCTCGCGCCACCTGCCATCCACCCAAATTTCCAATGCTGGCACTGCGCCACGTATGCGTCGCCAGCTTCCCATCACAATTCGCCACATACTCAGCCGCCTCTCGAATCCGCTCCACCGGAACCTGCGACTCATCAGCGGCTCGTTCGAACGAAAATTCTGCATACAAATCTTTGAGTATGCGATCAAAAAGTTCAAACTGGCGATTATCAGGGGGCGTGTTGCGAATTTCTTCTAACAATTGACCATTAGCAATTGACAATTGACCATTGACAATTGCCTCCAGTGTGTCCTTCCAATTCACCCAGCGACGCACGTAATCTTTGTTGTAAAGGTCATTTTGAATCAGATAGTTTGCCATTGCCAGTAGGACCGTTTGTTCACTTCCCGGCCAGGTTGGCAGCCAAGTATCGCTCATGCTGGCGGTGTTGCTCAAGCGTGGGTCAAACGTGATGATTTTCGCTCCTTTCATTTTGCCTTCAATGATACGCTGGGCGTGAGGATTGAAATAGTGGCCCGTTTCCAAGTGGCTGGAGATGAGCAAAATGACGCGAGCGTTGGTGTGATCTGGGCTGGGACGGTCGAATGCGCCCCACATGTAGTAGCCCATGCGTGCGCCGCTGGAGCAAATGTTGGTGTGGCTGTTGTGTCCATCGACCCCCCATGCTTGGATAGCACGGTTGGTGTAGCCATCTTCACCAGGGCGACCCACGTGGTACATGATGCCGTCGCGCCGTTTTATGCGACTGGCATGCATTTTAGCGCCGATTTCTTCGAGGGCTTCATCCCAGGTGATGCGTTTCCATTTGCCTTCGCCACGCTTGCCAACCCGCTTCAGCGGGTAGAGGATGCGTTCGGGGTCGTAGATTTGGTTGTGGGTGGCGGGTCCTTTGGCGCAGTTGCGACCCCGACTGCCAGGGTGCATCGGGTTGCCCTCGAACTTTTTAATTTCTAGGGTTTCTTTGTCTACGTAGGCGAGCAGGCCGCAGCCGCTTTCGCAGTTGAAACAGGTGGTGGGAACGAGCATGTAGCGTCTGGCTACACGCTGCGGCCATGCTTTACCGTCCCATTCCACCCAGTCGTCCCAGTGGGTTGTGGGGGGGTAGTTGGTTAAACGGCCGTCTTCCTGCCTTACCGGTAACATCTCCACATCTGCAAAGTCAGGCAGCGCCTGACCAGCGACATTGGTGATGCCCTTCACGTTCTTTTTCGGCGGCGGTGCGCCGACTTTGAGCATAGTGTTGAGTAATTTAAGAATGCTGTTTTTTTCTTTCATAAATCATGAAAACCTTAATTCAATTGACGCCCATTCTCAGATCGGGCACAATGTTACGTAATGGAGGTTGATATGAACGTACAGCCAATTCAAGTAACCAAAGAAGGGGTATTGATCCCGCGAAAATATTTGCCAGGGGCTGATGAGTTTGAATTTGTGGTATCTGAGGATCATGTTTTGATTCGTCCCAAAACCAATGGTGAGCAATCATTACTGCCAAGTGAATCTTCACGCTTTTCATTTGTTGGAATTGCGAAATCAAGCAACCCTGATGCTTCTGCGGATGTAGAAGAAATTTTACGACGCGAGATGGGAAATCGAGAACATAAGTAATGACTGCATTAGTAGACACCGGTTTTTTGTTAGCTGTCGTTTCAGTAAATGATCGGGGACACCATGCTTGTTCCCAGACGCTTGAAATTGAGCAAGACCCGATTGTGCCAGCAGCTATTTTTACTGAGTTAGCATACATGGTGATTCGAGATATGGGACATGCTGCGTTTATTCGTTTGATGCGTTCAATCTTTGATGGTGAAATGCGGCTGGTTTTTTCCTCAATTGAGGATTTGCAGCGTGCCACGGACATCATGGAACAGTATGTGGATAGCAAAATAGATTTTGTGGATTGTGTAATTGTGGCGATGGCTGAACGGCTAAACATTTCGCGTATCCTTACTGTTGATCAGCGTGGCTTTCGTATTTTACGACCCAAACATGTGCCAAACTTTGAAATCCTTCCATAATAATAGAAATCACTAATGTCCTAATACTCGGGAGGTAGCTGAGAAATCCTTTATCCTTGTACATCTTGAAATTTTTGTTGGTATTCATCAAGCAATCGAGTGATTTCTTTGAATTGTTGTGATATTTTTTCTTGAAATTCCAGTTGTTTATCTTCTGAGACAGGAATTTCTAGTAGTAGTTCAATGTAGCCAGCACCTAATCCAACGGGTCTTCGCAAATCGTGGATTAAGCACTGGAAAAATTCCTCAGCATATTCTTTACGAGATTCATCTTTTTCATTCATTAGCTGTTCGGAATCTCCTGGGGAGCCATGACGAATGCATATTCAAATAAGTAGAGGCCAATAATGGCGGCGAGACCGGCGAGTGCGCCGAGTAAGGTGGAGCCACCGACGACCGAGCCAATGAGTAAGGCCAGCAGCGGGACGATGTGACCGAGGGTGATGCTGCCCCACCAGAAATGGTTTTTATAACGGCCGTTACTAATCTCATGCGCTGCCTTTGCCGCCACTTCGCTGGCGTGTGGAATGGAAAATTCGCCAATGAGCGTGACGAACAAATCGACAATCAGCGCCGATACAAATGTGATGATGGCAATTCGGTTCATTGCGGCTGGGACAGCGATGAACAGGTCCATCAATGCAATCGCTGCACCACCCATCATGAAGGCTTGCACCACAAGGTGGAAGGGCAGCAGCGGTGACTGCCACAAATCGCGCCCTTCGGCCTGGGCAAAGAGGAAGGCGGTGTAAACGGCCGTTCCCAACGCAAACGGCAATCCTACCCACAAATAAATCTGCTGCACGACCGGACTCGTGTAATCAAATAACAATCCACCCAGTTCAAACAGCCACCACAAGCCAGTGATGGCGGAAAACCCAATGAGCAATACCGCGCCGCGTGTCAGCCAACTGTTCCACTGCGGGCGCAGCAAAATGTAGAGAAAGCGCTCGGGTTTTTCCAGGTCGATGACGAGCAGAGCCGTGGTAGCGCCAATGAAGATGAGGGTGAGGAGGCCGCCGATAACGGCCGTTAACCCATCCAACTCAAACAGCCCTAGCCCAACCCCCAAACTAAACAGCATAAAAATGCCTGAACCAATCCCTTTTGTGACCAAATAAGCCGGAACCGGCCAATGCCACGGCACTTTGTGCTGCGCATTGTATGCGACCTGGACCATGTGTTCGGCAACGGTTGCACCAAACTGGATGGGGCCATTCCACGGCTGGCCCTGCGGCTGCTTGTCTCGCAGCATTGTGCCATTGCTGTGCGTGGTTGATGTTGTGGCAATGTGACCATTTTGATGATGTCCGTTATGACCGTTGGCATGAAGTGGTTCCACATCGGCCCACATGAACGTTTCAGGGGTTCTCTCGGTGGCGGTGGGGTGCATAACGATGTCGTTGCCTTCGATGTAGAATAATTTGGGGGCTGTGCCTTGTTCTGGTTTGCGCACAGTGACATCTTCACGGGCCAGAATTTGGCTAATTTGAGTGTTGGGGTCGTTCATGTCACCTGCGATAATTGCTTGTTCGGGACAAACAACCACACATGCCGGTTCAAGGCCGATGTCGGTGCGGTGGGCGCAGTAGTGGCATTTGGCAGCGGTATTTGTTTCGGGGTCGATATGAATCGCATCATAAGGACAGGCTTGCATACATGCTTTGCAGCCAATGCAGACGCTGTTATCGAATTCGACAATACCGTCGGCTCGCTGGTACATCGCTTCGGTGGGGCAAATGCGGACGCAGGGTGGGTTGGCGCAATGGTTACAACGTGTCACCTGAAAATGACGGCGCACGTCGGGATAATGGCCTGTTTCCACATATTTGACCCAGGTGCGATAGACACCTAGCGGTACCTCATTTTCGCTTTTGCAGGCGGTGGAACAGGCGTGGCAGCCAATGCATTTACGGTTGTCGATCACAAATCCGTAGTTTTTGTTGGCTGCGCGAATGGGGATATCGACTTCAAGTGATGTCATACGCTTCCTAGTAGAAACTGGATTTTTTCGGAAAAATCCAGTTTCTCATTCATCATTTTTTTTCGATGAAGAAGATAAAATGTCCGTTTTCTTCGTACATGTCGTGTAAGATGTGACCACTTTGGCGACACCAAAGGGTCATATTGGAAGGGGCATTGAGATCGGTAGCAATAATTTTGAGAATTTGGCCGTTTTCCAGTGCTGCCAGCGCTTTGATGGTGGCAATCACCAGATTGGGACAACGTAATCCTGACAGATTAATTGCAAGGTCAGAAACGGCCGTTTGTAAAGACACAACACTTCCTCTTGGGGCAAGACAAAATGTTTTAGACATTTGCAAGCTTTATAATTATAGCAAAATATATACAACCATTATATCGAAATGTTACTAATTCAATGTCACCCTTGGCGGGGATTTTTTGTCCCCCGAAAGTAGGACATCCATCTGGCTGAGAAAAATATGAGTGAAAAGGTTGCCGATTGACATGCATAACGCACCGTGTTATAAATAATGCCATATGATGCAATGCGTCATTTTGTATACTCTGACCACAAAACCTTATGAACACAATATTTCTAGGAATGGGAACAAATTTAGGCGACCGGCAGCAGAATTTGCAGCGTGCGGTAGATGGTTTGGCCGCTGGAATGACGATAACGGCCGTTTCCCAACTCTACGAAACACCACCCTGGGGCGTAGACGAGCAGCCCGCATTTTTCAACATGTGCCTCGCTGCCAACACTATGCAAACCCCAGATCAACTCCTCCCATTCATCAAAAATCTCGAAAAAAAAATCGGACGCACCCCCACCTATCATTGGGGACCGCGTTTAATCGATATTGACATCCTATTTTACAACAACGACATCATTATCGAGCCTGATTTAACTGTTCCACATTTACATATGGCTAATCGTGCTTTTGTGTTAGCACCATTAGCAGACATAGCACTCGATTTTTTGCATCCACAAACTGGTAAATCTGTAGAGCAGATGTTGGATGCAGTTGATAAGATGGGTATACGGCCGTTACCCAATACAACCAGCAGAATTCCAAGCAAAGCATAACCAATACGCTTTTTTTCTCTGAAAAATAAGTGGCGACTCAAAAAATGAGTCGTCACTAAAAACAACAAGAGAAAGTGAAAACA
>QQUD01000610.1 GCA_008501785.1 Chloroflexota bacterium | reverse complement strand
CAAAAAGATCGATCTCGCCAGTCCGCGTGAAAGCGATGTTGGACAACTATTTACCAGAACCTTGCCCTACCTGCCCAATTACTGATAACTGAAACCATTGCCAAAACGTAAAGCCTTTGCCCCGACGGTAAATGCCGCCAGTTTATGGTGTAAGGCGGGTAAACTTTGCGCCCCACTAGAATTTTGGCAAATATGGTCTTCCATGTGCGAATTAACTTGGCTAACCAAAACGATGAAGGCGCAATGTTTGCATCGCCGTCTCTTTGCAGATTCCTGACTTCGCCTACCGAAGCGGCTGTTGTGCAGTTGTGTTTGGCACGTTTTTTGCCAAACACAACGGAGCAAATGCCGCGCTATCTTAACCAAAAATAAGACCTTTGAGCTATTACACGACCGTACAAATCGCCTTGTATGTACAATAACGACAACTCTGCTCCGATGGTTGCGCTAATGATAGCAGGGAATCATCCTCGGATACACTTTTGTTAAATTGGTTTAGCAAGGAAAGCGCCGTTGACACTTCATTATTAGCGGTAACTGGATCAATTTCAATTGTCACCTGCTGCCCAACGAGGGGAATGATATGGCCTCGAATAGGCCATTGCCCTGTTTCTGCATGATACATGGCTGCGTAAAGAAGCAGTTGCCGACGATAATCTGTTTTTAGATGCGAATCCCCATTTTTATCTTCATCGTAGATGTTGCCTGTTTTGTAGTCGATTATTTCTGTACCTTGTTCTGATTGGTATATTGCATCTGCACGACCGCGAAGTTTTCCATTGAACGCTTGGACATATTTTTCGGTGTCCCACCTGCCCTTGCTTTTGTAAGTTGCACTTTTTTGTAAACTGGCAGCTATTTCAAGAGATTTGCGAATAGTAAGCACCTTTTGCAGATTATATCGAGGCCAACGTTCAGCCATGCCATAATGTTGCTCCGATTCCGATGCCAAAACTTCTTGCTCATGTTTCTCAACTTCCTCATCCCATAATTGAAGAAGGGATGATTCCCACCTGGCTTCATTTTTGCCTTGTAAAATGCCCTTGCTAACTTTCTCTAAAATATCGTGTGTTATTGAACCTAAACGAGCGCGAGGAGAATAGGTACGATACGAACTGTACTGTTCATCCAGTCCAAATGCGACTTGCAAAAAGCACCGTTCCAAAGCAAAAACCCGACTGGGTGTAATATATTTGAGCGGTTTTATGGTTAACGGTTTCATAGGTGTGTGAACCATTCGCCAACTTGTTGGGATGCAACTTTGGTTGGCCGTCGATCTAATTCAAAGATGTCAATTAGTCCAAATGGCTTATCTGGCGTTAGAAAACCAGCATCATTGCCTGCAAGAAGGGTTTCTACAATTTCATCAGAAATGTAGTCAAGTTGTGTACTCCACAGGGGATGCACCACTACAAAACTGCGGTTTTTCATTTTCACGCCTTGTAACTTGCCGAATTGGGTAGGTTGGCCGCCAAAATCATCACAGAATCGTTGAGTTAATCCTGTCATAATGGTGTCCCAATGTCCCGACAGATTTATGAGGGGGGTTAAGTCCGCAGACTGGGATGGAGATTGGATGAGAATAAGTTGCGCCATATCCGTTGCTAATCGCCAATTGAGTAGACCGTGATAGGCCATGTTGCCGTAATCTTTGAGACAATCGTAGCAAGCGCTACCGCAAGCCCCACCTTTGCCGCCGTGTTGAGGCATTTGATAACCGCCCTTTTTGTATTCATCTTGATCGAGCATGTATTTTAGCAAGTTGTGGAAAACATCGGGTTGCCCCAAATAGGATGAATAACCAGCACCATTCTGTAATGTATCGGCAATGAAAACTTCGGCTTGCACACGGCCGTTTTCACCTTTGAATGTGCGTAAACCGGCTTGGAGTTCGTTGGGATCAACATCTAATTGTTGGGCGGCGGCGCTACGCAAAAAGAAGGCGAAGGAATACCATGCGGCACGGCGACTGGCGACAATTTGATTTTCATTTTTGTTCTTGTTCCAACGCATCAAGCCTAAATCTAGCTTGGTTGAGGCACGATCATTGTCTATACTGACTAACAGTACGTCGGTTTTGTTGATGGAGGCAAGTGAACGCTTATCATCAGGAAGCGCGTTTTTGTTGATGCGGCTTGCCCAAATTTGATATTTTGATGATTCGATGAGATCAGGATCGGGAAACGCATCGGGGACAAGCCAGCAATCATTGAATTTATCTACATAATGGTAAAAGGTAAATTCTTCGCCATTGTTATTGTTAATTGTGTAGATGTTGTTGGGGCGTTTTGCCCATATTCGCGCTCGTCCAACTGGTTTTCGCTTGGTTAGGTTTTCGATTTCGGCTAACATGCGCGAGCGGGTGGTGCGAGGCATCCATTCAAAATTGCCGTCAAAGGCGCGGCCTTTGGAGTAGTCGGTGATGAATCCGAGCGGTTCGCTTAATGTGTAGACGGCATATTCTTCTGTAGAGCCACAGACTGGACAGGTTTTTTCTTCTTTCGGGTTGTCGAGGAGTGATTTGCAGTCGTTGCAAATACCGACTGGTATTTTTTCGCCAAGCGGATTGGGATCGGGTTCTACTTGGACGCGGGGAATGAAGTTGGCAACGCCAACGGCCGTATGCACCGTCTTATCTTTCACTGTTTCCGAACCGGGCGCAAATTGCCCAATAGCAATAGATAAATCACGGTCTACCGTTCCTCGTTTGGGCGGCCATTTGTGGGTAGCGGTGGACGGCCGTTCATGATACAAATTTCGCACCTTCGTTGGAAACCCAAACATCGGCAAAATACCCTGATTCGCTAACCGTTCACTTAATTCCGTTTGGTGCAGGCTCTTATCCTCCGCAATCTCGTTGATTTTGTGCAGTAATTCACCTGGATTGGTGACATGATTGACCAACTTATCAAATTTGTCATGCAATTGCGTCTGTTTTAGCAAATGATGCAACACCGCTTTTGTTTGCTCGATGTTATCCTGCAACCATTTCTGGATTTTGAGGCGGCGTTGGGGAGTTGTGCGCCATGCTTCAACTGTGCCAAACTGACCATGAACATTTGTGTTTTTCTCGTTTTTGTTATCGAATTGGATACCTGAGTTAGCAGGGATGAATGCGCGGCGGAGCATTTCGGCCGTTAAAGCCCTTTTAACAATCTCCTCACGGGTCATATCCAGATATGGTTGCGGCGGTGGGTCAGAGGTGATGCGATCAACATGTTGGAAGTAAAAGTCGTCATGGCTGCGCCCGCGACAAACGGTAAGCGCAACCGACATACCCGTGCCGCGCCGTCCTGCGCGCCCCACGCGCTGTTGATAGTTGAAGCGCATCGGCGGCATGTTAGACATCATCACGCCTAATAATGAGCCAATGTCAACGCCCGCTTCCATTGTGGTGGTCACACTGAGCAAATCAATGCCGTTGACAAGCAAACGCTCGCCTTGATCTTCCAAAATAACGTCTTGGAACCAGCGTTGGCGTTGACGGGCATCGTCACGGTTGCTTTGTCCCGTCAATTCTTCGCAGTGCAAGCGGAAAGGGTCACCCGCATCTTCACTGGAAAGATACTCAAAATAAGCGCGATTGCCTTCACCTTGCCGATTTGCTCTAAATTCTGTCAGCGAAATGGGGTCTGATAATGGTTGCAAGCAATCGGGATCGGTACAAATGCCACCAGATGGATGCAAATGGGGGCGGCGACATCGTTTGCACTGCCAAACTTGACCTTCATTGCGGTTTGCCAATTGTAAATAAATGTAGCGCGAATTAAGCCGAAAGCCGCTTTCTACTTTTATTTTTTCCAGTAATTCAGTGACGATACGTTCTAATTTGTCGCCATCCAAACCGTGATGCTGTCCCACTGCATCGATGTAACGTTTCAAATAGGCGGGACATTTGGGGCGGTCTGTGGCGTATGTGCCTTGAAAACGATACCTTGCGCCCAAAATGCGGATCGTTGCGTTGCACAATTGCAATATCAAATCTGGCGTAACGCCGCGACATAAGGCTGAGAGATCATCGGGCGGGATGATGGTGCAATAGCCTAATCCCAAATGTTCAAGGTTTCCTTGCATACCCGTTAATAAGACTTCTGTGATGCGTTTCAGCAAGTTGCCCTGTATTTTGTTATAAAGTTCTTGTGCTTCGATGATTAAATTATCGTGGCGACGGGGTTGTGGCAAATCTGGATCAAAATCGTAAATGGTTGACCATGATTCGGGATCGTCCTGCCCGTCAATTTCATATGCTTGCAGGGAAGAATCGGGGCCTGCGGGATTGATGCCCAGAGCGACAAGATACAATTCTACTTTGCGGCGCACCTCTTCTAGTGAAATTGCCCCGCCGATTTGGTCTTGAATTTCTTGAACGCGCTGTTTTTGTTGGGTGGTCGCTCTGCCTGCGGTAACACGTTTTATGGCAATGTAATCTTTGGTGTGATTCAGTTCATAATCTTCGGCAAGGTCATATTCAATATCGATGAGGGGTTCTCCTCGCGCCATTTTGAAGGCGGCATGTATTTGCACGTTGGTATCGGGAGCAACACGGGCGACAAATTGGCGAATGAGGTCACGATAATGGTTCAATTCGCTGCCTGCAGATAGTTTGGCCGCATCTTGTCGGCTATCGGAGAACATGACCAGTTTGCGATTGCCTACCGTCAGTTCACGCAGTAACGCATCGGCTAATACCTGATTGATTTTGGAAAAACCAGTAACTTGATAGCCGATTGGGGAGCGCGTAACTCGTGAATTTGTCAGGGTTAACATTTTTTGCTTTTGTTTATGCCGTTGTACGCGCGTTCCTTCACGATCATCGCCGCAACGGGGGCAAACAATGGGGAAGGGGGGCATGTCGGCTAGTTGTTCTTCTGCTTCTGGCGTTGTTCCTTTAACTTGGTATGCCCAGCCTGTGGGGGTATGTTGTTTGGAACGGCCGTGTCTCAGTTTTGCCGCCCCATATTGTAAAGAAGCCTGACTAAAACCAAACTTAAATTTGCCCTGATCTCGTTTCCAAAACAAATCACGAGGATGTTGCGGCTCTTTTTTGCGATTGGTATTGGGCAGCAACGGCCATGTGGTACGGTCGCGCATATTGGGCAGTTGCGGCCAGTACAGTTTGTAGTTGTGCGCTTTTTGGTCAAAGTTTGGCACATCGGGTATTTGTTCCAAATCGGGCAGATCGGGGAACAATGTTTGACTGTTATCTTTGTTTTGAACGGTATAGCCGCCTAAGAAAACTTCGCCGCATGTTTGGCAGTAGAGCAGTTCCAATATGCGCCCTTTTTTGCAGTCGCAAAGTATGTCGGGTTGGGTGTAGAGTTTGCCCACAGGACGGTCGTCAGAGCGGTACTGCTCGTCTACCGCGTCACATTTGGGATTAGAACAGGCGTAAATGCCTAACATACTGCGGAAAAAGTAGTGGACGCGGATGGGTAGTAAGGCTTGTCCATCGGGGCGGCGAGCCTCGACAAGAGCACGAAGTAAGCCTTTGGTCGCCTCGTCACGATGAGGATTGTTTTCGCCAAACAGTTTTTGGGCTAATCCTGAAAAGCTGGTGACGCGCAGATCGTTTTCTTGGCGGGCGGCGTTGATGAGGGTGGAACGGCCGTTTATCCCCTCCAAAACATCGCCCAAAATTATTTCATCATCTGTGGCAATGGAAGTAACAGGTAACGCTTGCAAAAGCGTTTGCGTTGCTTGGGAAAAATTAGCGGCTTGTTGTTCGTAAAATCGGGCAAATTCAGCGGCGTATTGCTTGATAGAAGCGTCATCTTGAGGCGGTAATTCATGTGTGCCGCCAATGATGTCAAACGTTTCTTCATTGGCTTCGACGCCAAAAAACTCGCTCAGATATTGATACCTATTTCGGGAACCGTCATCATCTTGTTCTAAAGATGCACTGGCGGCGATAAAACGGACTTGATTCGGCCGTTCGGACAATCCCAAACGATGCAACAATTTTCGAATGAGATAGGCAACTTCTGTCCCTTGCGTGCCGCGATACATATGTAATTCATCAATGACCAACGTAAAAACATTTCTGGGGTTTTGAAGCCACTTCCGCGTTTGCTCAATCATCCCTTTTTCTTGGTCGCGCAAAAGCATAATGTTTAACATGCTGTAGTTGGTGATCAAAATATCGGGAGGATGGGATTGCATATCCCAGCGCGTTAACATTTCTGCACCGTCCATACGCGGAAAAAATGCCCGTTTATCTTCTTGATCGCCTAAACTCCTCATTGTGTCATCCATATCCCGCAACTCAGACCGCAGTTTGTCACGTTTGTTTGTATTAAGGCGATTAGAGACAGGATTGTACTCAGAACCAGAAATGGGAGTTTGGCCTGTGTAACGGCCAAAATAAAAACGATTCTTTTTACGATGTTTGTTTAACCATTTATGCGCGTCATCGCTGTCTAATGCTTTCCGCAAACGTTGCATGTGGTCTTCAACCAGTGCGTTCATCGGATACAAAATCAAGGTGCGAATGGCGGCTTGGCGTTGGGTTGGCTCATTGCCCCGTTGGGGAATGCGCGGCTTGCTTCCATCCCACCATGCCCAAGAACGGGGTTGATAAGCAGGCCATCGTTTGGATTCTTCTAGCAAACGAGCGACGACGGGAATAAGAAACGCTTCGGTTTTGCCCGATCCGGTTCCGGCGGTGATGACAACGTGTTTGTTTTGTGCGGCCTTGATTGCATAGTACTGATGCTGATGTAGCGAGTAGCGCGGCTCAAATAACCCATGGGCGGCAAAATCACCGAGTTCATCGGGCAATCCATCTATTTCGGTTGCCGCTTGCGCTAATTTTTTGTCTGACGATTGGTATGGCGGCACAAATTCGATGTGCGGTTCGCGGTAAAGATGGGTGTCTTGGTTGAGTAAATCGTGCCGTTCTTGACGCAATTTTTCATGGCGCAAA
>QQUD01000538.1 GCA_008501785.1 Chloroflexota bacterium | reverse complement strand
TCGCACCGACACCCCCGACAACATCCGCCTCGTTGCCTACATCGTCCCCACCACCACACCCGCGCCCACCGTCACCGAACTGCGCGACTTTTTGGCCAAAACATTGCCTGCTTACATGATTCCCGCCGCCTTTGTCACACTGGAGCAGATGCCGCTGATGCCCAATAGCAAAATTAACCGCACTGCACTGCCAGCACCCGACCACAGCCGTCCCGAGCTGGCCGCCACCTTCATTGCGCCTCAAACCGAAAAGGAACAGCATCTCGCCGACATCTGGCAATCTGTGTTGGGCTTAGAAGAAGTCGGCATTCACGACGACTTCTTCGAGTTGGGTGGCGATTCGATTCTCTCCATCCAGGTGATTGCCCGTGCCAACGAAAAAGGGCTGCACCTGACACCCCGCCAATTTTTTGAAGGATCAACCATCGGCCAACTCGCGGCCGCAGCCACCGACGCCCCCCGCATCCAGGCAGAGCAAGGGGTCGTCACCGGACCGCTGCCGTTAACACCGATTCAACATTGGTTCTTTGAGCAAGATTTTCCACAGCAGCACCATTGGAATCAAGCGATGCTGTTTGCATTGGCCCAACCTTTACAGCCGGAGCTGTTGGAAACGGCCGTTTCCCATCTCATCCAACACCACGATGCTCTGCGACTGCGTTTCAACAATACAGGCGGCGTCTGGCAGCAATACAACGCCGGTCTTTCTGAAATAATTCCGGTCACCCGCATCGATTTATCTAACCTTGATGCAGATGCACAGAAAACGGCCGTTTCCCACCACGCCGCCATCCAACAAACAACCCTCGACCTGAAAACAGGACCACTGTTGCGCATTGTCACCTTTGACTGTGGCGACACGCAGCCGGACCGGCTGTTAATTGCAGTTCATCACCTCGCCATCGACGGCGTTTCCTGGCGTATTTTGTTAGAAGATTTACAAACTGCCTATGCACAACTGCAAAATCAAATGGCTGTCTCCCTGCCCCCTAAAACCACATCTTATCAGCAGTGGGCAGAGCGGTTGCTGCGTTATGCTGCGTCACCGGAAGCGATAGCCGACCTTTCCGTCTGGCAGCAAATGGCAAAGGCTGCGATACGGCCGTTACCCCGCGACTTCACCACCACCCACATGCCCAGCGAAGCCACCAGCCAAGAAATCGTCGTCTCGCTCAATGCGACAGAAACCGAAGCACTGCTGCGCGACGTGCCAGCCACCTATCGCACCGAAATCAACGACGTGCTGCTCACCGCACTGGCCCGCACGATGCACACCTGGACCCATTCGCCCACGCTGCTGGTAGACATGGAAGGACACGGCCGTTCTCAGTTATTCGAAGATGTTGATTTGTCACGCACGGTGGGCTGGTTCACAACCGTTTATCCCATCGCCCTCACCCTCAGTGGCAGCAACAACCCTGGCTCTGAATTAAAACAGATCAAAGAGCAGCTGCGACGTATTCCCGATCACGGCATTGGGTATGGCATTTTGCGCTATTTGGGACCAGAAACGGCCGTTAAAACCCAGCTCGCCAACATCCCCCAGGCCGAGATCAGTTTCAACTATTTAGGCCAATTCCAACAAGCCCCCGCCGCCAGCGACACCCTCACCATCGCACCCGAGTCTCGCGGATCAGATCGCAGCCTAGACGGCACTCGTCAATATCTGCTAGATGTGAGCGGCGGCATTCATCAAGGCCAACTGCACATCACCTGGATTTACAGCCCAGACATGCACCAACCCGCCACAATTAAAAGGCTCGCCAACAACTTTATCAATGCCCTGCGTGACATCATCACGCATTGCCAGGAACCAGAAACGAGCGGCGCAACGCCCTCCGATTTCCCCATGGCACAGCTTGATCAGAAAAAATTAGACAAACTCATGGCCAAAATGGCTCGGAGAAAATGAAATGAATGCACTCCAGATTGAAGACATTTACCCACTCTCTCCTATGCAGCAAGGAATGCTCTTCCATGCACTTTATGCACCAGAAACCGGCAACTACCACGAACAAAACACGTGGAATATCGAGGGCGAGCTAAACGTGCGTGCCTTCCAACAGGCATGGCAAGCCGTCGTAAACCGTCATTCGGCCCTGCGCACCGCGTTTGCCTGGGAAGAGCTGGAAGCGCCGTTGCAAATTGTCTATCAATCCGTTGAACTCCCTTTTACGCAGCTTGATTGGCGTGATGTGCCGGTGGCTGAACAAGACGGCCGTTTACAAACCTACCTCGCCGTCGACAGAGAACGCGGCTTCGACCTCACCGACGCACCCTTAATGCGCCTCACCCTGATTCGCACCGAAGAAAACAGCCACCTCTTTATTTGGAGCCATCACCACCTGCTGCTAGACGGTTGGTCACAGCCCATTTTGTTCCAGGAGCTGTTTGCCCACTACGAGACACTGCAACAAGGAACCCCGCTGCCCATGCCCCCTGCGCAGCCATTCAGCAGCTACATCGGCTGGATCGTGCAGCAAGATTCAGCCGCTGCCGAAACATTTTGGCGCAATTCGCTGGCAAACTTGACTGCGCCAACCAGCTTGCCCATTGGGGACGGTGTTCAAAATGAAAGCGGCACAACCGATACCGCAACCCTCCAACTGCCTGCCACTATCACCGCCAAGCTGCAAACATTAGCACACGACAATCGAATCACGCTCAACACCATTGTGCAAGGGGCCTGGGCGCTGCTGCTGCATCGATACAGCAGCGAAGATGAGATTGTGTACGGCGCAACCACCTCTGGACGTCCTCCCGCGCTGCCACACATCGAATCAATGGTCGGACTGTTTATCAACACACTGCCGGTTAGAGTAAAAATTCATCACGATCAAACGACCCGCGATTGGCTGCGCCAACTGCACCAGCAGTTAATTTCGCTGCGTGATTATGAATACGTACCGCTCACCGACATTCATGGCTGGAGCGAGATTCCACGCGATCAGCCGCTGTTTGAAACGTTATTTGTCTTTGAAAATTACCCGATGGATGAAACGCTGCAGCAAGTCAGTCAGATGGGGCAGCTTGCTATTTCCGAACGCATTCATTTTTCGCGCACAAACTACCCATTAATGCTGGCCGTTTCGCCCAGTTCGGAGTTGAACATGGTGGTTGGGTACGATAACGGCCGTTTCCCCTCCGACACCATCCACCGCCTCACCAACCACTTGCAAACGCTGCTCACCGGCATCGCCACCAACCCTGACTGCCTTCTCACCAATCTACCCCTCGTCACAGAACAAGAACTGCACCAACAGCTTTTTGAATGGAACAACATGGATGTGCCATTTCCATCAGAAACGGCCGTGCATCACCGCATCGAAACACACGCCGCCCAACAGCCAGACGCCATCGCCGTCACATTTGCCGATCAAAAATTAAGCTACAAAGACCTGAACAAGCGTGCCAACCAGCTTGCCCATCACCTAATCAAGCAAAACATCACCCCCGGCGACATCGTCGGCATCTGCCTCAACCGTTCCCCCGAAATGATCATTGCCGTCCTCGCCACCCTCAAAGCCGGTGCCGCCTACCTGCCGCTCGACCCAACCTACCCGGAAAAACGCTTGGCATTCATGATTGAAGACGCGAAACCCAAAGCAATTTTGAGCCAGGAAGCTGTCAGCAGTCAGCTATCAGCAATCAGCAGAATTAACAAAAAACAGAAAACAGAAAACGGAAAACAAAAAACGACGCCTCATTCACAATTCCAAGCTACCAAAGGTAGCATTAATAATTCACAATTAATAATTCTCCCCCCCGACTGGAACGACTTCTCCCACCACCCAATCACCAATCCCGCCATCTCCCAATCTCCCACCTCCCTCGCCTACCTCATCTACACCTCCGGCTCTACCGGCAAGCCCAAAGGCACCCTGCTGCACCATCGTGGATTAGCCAACTTTGTCCACCAATACGGCCAACTCCTGAACATCACACCAACGGATCGCATGTTGCAATTCGCCGCCTTTAGCTTTGATGCGTCTGTCGGTGAAATCTTCCTTGCGCTTTGTCACGGAGCCACTTTGCAAATGGCCCCACACGAAACCATCACGTCACCCACCAATCTGGCTCAACTTCTGCAAACAGAAAAAACCTCCGTCGCCATCCTTACGCCAGCCATCCTCACTGCAATGACCGTCCCTGAAGATGGGCTGCCTTCCCTCACCCGCCTCATGTTTGCCGGAGAAAGTTGTCCAGTAGATACCGCCCGTCGTTGGCAAAACGGCCGTTACCTTTTCAACGGCTACGGCCCCACCGAAGCCAGCATTGGCATCACCCACTACGAAATCAAAGACATTCCTGCCGACACCACCAACATTCCTATTGGCAAACCAATCGACAACGCCCTGGCCATTTTACTCGACTCACAGCAGCGTCCTGTTCCCGTCGGCGTCCCTGGAGAACTCTATATTGGAGGCGTCGGCGTGGCTCAAGGCTATTTGAATCGGCCAGAATTGACAGCAAAACGATTTGTACGTTTGGATGGGATTGGGGAGCAGGGATCAGGGATTGGTAGGTCAATCTCCGGCCCCCAACCCCCAGCCCCCGTCTATCGCACCGGCGATCTCTGCCGCTGGCTGCCAGACGGCACGCTCGAATTCCTGGGTCGGGTTGATCATCAAGTGAAGATTCGCGGCTTTCGCATTGAATTGCGTGAAATTGAAGCCGTTTTGGAGCAGCACGAAGCAGTGCGTGAAACGGCCGTTATCACCCACGAACAGCCATCAGGCGACAAACAGCTTGTTGCCTACGCCGTGCTGGCCGCCGACACAGCCTGCAACAGCACAGATTTATACGACTTTTTAAAAGACAAGCTTCCTATTTATATGGTGCCAGCCGCATTTGTACTGCTAGACGCCATGCCCTTACTCCCCAACGGCAAAATCAACCGCCGCGCCTTACCTGCACCCGATGGCACAACCATCGCCACCCAATTTGTTGCACCACGCCACGCAACCGAAGAAATCCTGGCAGGCTTGTGGGCACAGGTGTTAGACATTGAACTAGTTGGCATTCACGACAGCTTCTTTACCCTGGGTGGACATTCAATCAAAGCGACCCGACTTGTCTCCCGCATCCGCGAAACGTTTGACGTTGATTTGCCGCTGCGCCAGCTATTTGAACAGCCAACCGTTGCCGAAACGGCCGTTTTCCTGCAATCCACCACCACCCACAACATCCCGCCCATCACTCCCATTGACCGCGACAGCGACATCCCGCTCTCCTTTGCCCAGCAGCGGCTCTGGTTTTTGGAACAGCTTTCTCCCGGCAACCTCTTCTACAACATCCCCCTGGCAATTCGCCTCACCGGGAGCGTAGACATCGCCGCGCTGCAACAAAGCCTGCACACCATCGTGCAGCGACACGAAACGCTGCGTACCACATTTGGTGAAATTAACGGCCGTCCCATCCAACAAATCGCCCCCACCCTTACCCTCGACATGCCCTGCACCGACCTGCGCCATCTGCCACCAGACGAACGAGAGAGTCAGGCACATCAATTGATAGAGGATGAAGTGAAACGGCCGTTTAACCTCGCCACCGGCCCACTCATTCGGGCCAACCTTTTACAACTAGCCGACAACGATCATATCGCCCTGCTGACCATGCACCACATCATCTCCGATGGCTGGTCACTCGGCGTCCTCATTCAAGAAATTGCCATTCTTTACACGGCTTATACTGCAGGGGAACCTTCACCACTGCCAGAACTCCCGGTGCAATATGCCGATTTTGCCCATTGGCAGCGCACCCAACTGCAAGGCGAAACGTTAAACGAACAGCTCGATTATTGGCGGCAGCAGTTGCAACATGCGCCCCCCATTCTCGACCTGCCAACCGACCATCCCCGCCCCGCCGTGCAAACCGCCAGCGGTGCCACCGAAATTTTCGAACTGCCTGCCAACCTGGGCCAATCCTTGACAGAACTCAGCCAACAAGAAGGCGTCACGCTGTTTATGACACTCCTGGCAGCATTCCAAACCCTGCTCTATCGCTACACGGGACAAACAGACATCAGCGTCGGCACCCCCATTGCCAATCGCACCCGCGCCGAAATCGAAGGGCTGATTGGCTTCTTTGTGAACACATTGGTACTGCGGGCTGACCTTTCTGACACGCCCGATTTCAACGAATTGCTGTCACGCGTACGCGAAGTCGCGCTAGGTGCATACGCCCATCAAGATGTGCCGTTTGAGATGCTGGTCGAAACAGTGCAACCCAAACGGAACATGAGCCACACGCCCCTCTTCCAGGTCATGTTTGTACTGGACAATGCCCCACTGGGAGCGATGGACCTCCCCGGTTTGAAGATGGAATCGTTAGCCGCAGACACCGGCGCGGCCACGTTTGACCTAACCCTAACCATGCGCGAAAGTGCAGATGGTTTGATGGGAACCATCGAGTACAACACAGACCTTTTCAACCAGGAAACGATACAACGGATGGTGGGTCATTATCACACGCTGCTAGATGGGATTGTGGCTGATCCGGAACGGCCGATTTCAGAACTCCCGCTGCTCACCCCCGCCGAACAACAACAAATGCTGGTCGATTGGAACGATACCGCCACCCCCTACCCCGACAACACCACCATTCACGCGCTCATCGAACAACACGCGGTGGAACGGCCTGATGTAACGGCCGTTTCCCTCAACACCACCACGCTTTCCTACGCAGAACTAAACGGCCGTGCCAATCAACTGGCCCACCACCTCATCGAAACCGGCGTCACCAGCGGCGACATCATCGGCATCGCCACCCACCGCACCCCCGAAATGATCGTCGGCATCCTGGCTACCCTCAAAGCAGGCGCAGCCTATCTCCCGCTCGACCCATCTTACCCGCCAGAAAGACTGGCATTCATGATTGAGGATGCACAACCAAAGGCGATTCTGAGCCAGGAAGCTGTCAGCA
>QQUD01000143.1 GCA_008501785.1 Chloroflexota bacterium | reverse complement strand
AATGCGGAGGAATCCGCCCATGAGCAGGTCTGGTTGGCCAGTTGCCGGAGGTTTGATGCGGAAAGTAGCCGATTTGATGAGGCGAATTTGCCGTTGGTTGCTGCCTTTGAAGCCATCTTCGCGCAGGTGCTTGAGTGATTCTTCGTTTTCCAGTGCTAAACTTTGTGGCGGTGGTGTGCCTGCTTTGAAGAGCGTTTTGTTGTTTTCGTAGGATTCGATGCAGTCGAGCAAGATTTCTAAATATTCGTCCCGTTCGGTCTTGGCATTGTCTTCGCCAGCGGTGATGATGTCGTTGATGTCTGATTGGGCCTGCTCGCGTTCGCCATCGTTGGTGATGTCGAACCCGTCGAGTTCGGCCAGTTGGCAGAGGCGACGGACGCGGTTGGCGAACTCATCTTTGCTCCAATAGTTGAGGACGAGGGATTCTTCCTCGCCGTTTTTAGTTTGTTCGAGGTAGACAATGGTGCCGGTAACGGCCGTTACCGCCCCCGTAGGCAGCAAATTACGACCCAACAGCGAGTTAATCAGCGTACTTTTACCAACGCCAGTCCCGCCAAAAAATACCAGCGTATAGGTGCGCTGGCCCAAAATCTTCTGTGCTTCTTCGATATTAAACTGTGCATCGGGCACAGCACGAATCAAGAAGTCCCGTGTTTTATCAATGGTGCGTTGCATATCAACCCAGGTTTCCACTTGTGCCGGACTAATGTGTGGCAAAGCTTCTAGCGAAGTGCGGATTTCCTGGTATTTATCAACTTTCTTTTTAGGACTCATAGTTCATTCCTTCCTTAAATCGAATGGTGTTCGATAATCTTTTTTGGTGACAGGTGCCAGGCACTTGCCAAAGTTTTTCTTGTTTGCCACTGCTGCTCAAGTGCCTGGCACCTGAAATTTAGCAGGGGTTTATTTTAATTTATACTTGGTATACGCAGGAATACAGGTTAGGTTGCAAGGTGCAGCGGTATTAATGTTCTCATAATAATATAAAAAATATTTAATCTAATGTCATCTTGATTTCAAGGTTTTGCTATGTTATGCTAATAATACTTTTTATGACGCGATGCGTTATAAAGGGGGTGAAGTCTTATGAAACAATATCAAATTCGAACAAAATCTGGCTTTTTACTTTATATTCGTCACCTAAAAGAAGGTGATGCACCTTATTTGGTAGATTTATTTGAGCATATGGGACCAGAAAGCCGCTATCGCCGGTTTTTACAATCTCTCGATAATCCTAATATGAATCTTGTATGGCGGGAGGCTGAGCGGATTGCGCATGGTGATCCGAAAACACACGATGGGTTAATTGCTTTTGCTGATTTGCCTTACCAGTTGGATGCACCTGTTGCTGTTGTGCGTTATGTAATGGTAGAGTCAGGTGTAGCTGAAGTTGCGCTCTCTGTGCGGGACGATATGCAAGGGCAGGGAATTGGCACACAAATGTTGCAAATGTTGACAACTATTGCCCGAGATAACGGTGTACGTAAATTAGTTGCAACCGCGCAAAATGAAAATGAGGCGATCTGGACAGTTTTGGAAAGGCTCCCGTTCCCAATGGTGCGGGCCCCCGAGGGTGTTTGCTCAAATTTGGAAATCGATTTGACCATTTATAAAGAAGAAGCCTTAAAGACTGTACAGGTGTAGATTGGTCCACTCTTCTAGAGTGGACCAATCTTAAGTACTTTTTAAAAACGGCCGTAACTCTCAAAGTTCCAGGCGCTTTAGGATGTTTTCCAACGGGGATAGTCAGTAGAAAAACTGAAATTATTTACCTTGAATTCAGCACCAACATGGCTTATTAATTGCATGACACCATCTAAAGCAGAGCGCAATGCAGATTCCGTCCAACCACCTTCAACGCTGTAATTTTCTCTAACAAAATACAAATGAGAGTTAGCTCCAAAATTTTGATTATAAGAAAGATCAAGCGTGATCTGTTGCAGCTTTGCCGTAACCAAATTTACTAAATCACTTAAATGCAATATTGAGAATAAAATCATAAGAAACAAGCCCCAAACGAATTGACCTTGGTTTTATACTGTTAATGATCGTTTTTGGATCGTTGTTCTGGTAGAGTGTTATTGTCCTGAATTTGGATAGATTGTTTGTGTAAGGAGAAACCCCTATGAGTGACGTGCATGAGCATGTTCCCAAAGAACGAGGTAGTGTTTGGCAGGCTGATGTAGCCTCAATTGGTATCCTCGTTTTATTTGTTTTGCTGATTTATGGCATTGAACGTTTTTTGCAGCCAACATTGGGTCGAAGTGGTTTGCTAGTGGCTGGTGTGATTATATCGATAGTGCCGGCGTTTATTTGGCTGGCGTTTTTTTACCGGCGAGATCGTCTGGAGCCAGAGCCGAAGCATATGGTGTTTCAACTATTTTTGCTAGGTGCGTTGCTGGCGAATGGCATTGGGATTCCGCTGGTGGATGGCTGGTTTGATGTGCCGAATTGGTTGAGCAGCAGTCCGGTGTTGGCGCAGTTGTTAGGTGGTTGGTTGATTGTGGGCATGGTGCAGGAGTTTTTGGTGTATGCGGCTGTGCGTTTCACGATTTACAACCATGCGGAATTTGATGAAGAGACGGATGGTGTTGTGTATGCGACGGCTGCTGGGATTGGTTTTGCCACGGTGCTGAATATTGCGTTTGTGGTGAATTCTGGTGGGGTGGCTTTGGGCAGTGGTGGCATTCGTATTGTGTTGACGACATTGGCTCATGCAGCGTTTGCTGGTGTGATTGGGTATTTCTTGGGACGGCAGAAGTTTGAGAAACGGCCGTTATACTGGATGCCCCTCGGTTTAATGCTCGCTGCAGGCATTAACAGCCTCTTTTTCTATTTTCGCAGTATGTTGTCATCTGGCAGCATCAAAGTGGTTGGCGGAGCTGCAAACCCGTGGTTGGGATTGGTTTTGGCTATCGTTTTGACTGGTGTAGTCACAGCATTGATCTCCCGAGCGATTCACAACAATGTAGAAGAAGCACTAGCAGCTGTGGAGGAGGGCTAACATGAGCACATTGAGCGTAAACGAACGAGATAGTTTTGAACGGAATTCAGTTGTCTTGGTGGTTGTGGTGGCGGTTATTTCTTTGATATTGGGCGGGATGGTGAAAACGGCCGTTTCCGATCAAACACGTACCGTGACCCAAAACAATATCACCGCAGAAGTGCCTTCTGGTTGGTTGGTACAAGACGGCACTGGTGATTTGCGCATTGTTGTCCGCAATCCGCAGTCTTTGAACACCCGCTATCGCGTGAATGTGTTAGATGGTGATGATCTGGTTGTGGCTGCGGCAGACCGGAATGAAACTCGCGCACGGCTGGATGAAACGTACAGGGTTTTAGAAGAAACGCCGATTGTGGTAAACGGCCGTGATGGTTACAAAGTGAGTTATGCCATTGTTGATGCTGAAGATGTTGGGATGCCCTCTGTTATTGAAGGTGTGGATTATTATTTCGCCGAAGGTGACGAGATTGTTGTCGTTTCCTACGAAGCCGAAGAATTAAATTATGCTGCCGGATTCCCCTATTTTCAACAATTCCGCGAAACGGTTGTGTATCAGGCAGGAGGGTAGCAGAACATGAAAAAGCAACTTATTTTTAGAAAAGTTACCTGGATACTCTTTTTACTGGTCACACTCGGAGCAGTGGCTTGTGGCGGTGGTGAGGTTGAGGAAGTGATTCCCACACCTGAACCGCCACCCCCAACATTAGAACCTGCCGCTGAACCAACGGATGTGCCGCCAACGCCTATTCCTGAAACAGCGGATGAACCGGTAGAAGAACCATCTGTCCCTGGCCCTGCTGAATTGCAATCTGCGGCGGTGCAGATTTATGCAAAATTCGAGACGAGAGGGCAGTTGCAGACCAATTGGACCGGTTCAGGCACAATCATTTCAGCAGATGGTTTGATTTTGACAAATGCACATGTGGCTAGTCCGTTGTCACCTGGTTTAGCGGCGCTTTACAACGAACCTGAATTCATTTTTGGTGATGAGCCAGATGCTTTGGTGGTTGGTTTGGTTGAAAGTGCAGATTTGCCGCCTGTGGAAACCTATCTTGCCGAAGTTCGAGCTGCAGATGGCGTATTGGACCTTGCTGTTATTCAAATTACGCACACGTTGGATGGGCAGCCAGTTGATGCAGCCTCTCTGAATTTACCATTTGTATCGCTGGGTGATTCTGACCAACTCGATTTAGGTGATGAAATTCAAGTGTTTGGCTTCCCTGGTGCGGGCGGTGAAACAATTACATTTACACGTGGCGATGTGTCAGGTTTTGAGAGTGAGGAGCGTGTGGGCACACGTGCCTGGATTAAAACGGACACAACTTTTTCTCCCGGTAATTCAGGTGGTCTTGGAGCCAATCAGCAAGGCGAAATTGTGGGTGTACCTTCGTTTACTTTGGAAGCTGCTGGCGGCTCAATTAACCGGCTGCGGTCTGTCAATCTGGCAAAACCACTGATTGAGGCAGCTCAAGGTGACAGCAGCTATAAAAGTCCGTATGTGGTCGCTGGTACTGGCTCGGAAAAAATGGAGCTGGTGACTTGGGCAGAAGATTTTGATTCAGATACGTCTTGTGCAATTAGCCCGGTGACCTCTTATGCGGATGGCGCTCCGGCTGCTGTCGCTATTTTCCAATATAAAGGAATGGCTGATGGTGAACAGTTTGCCGTCGCCTGGTTCCTTGATGATGAGTTTCTGTTTGCCGACATTGTTTCTTGGGAATTTGGCACATCGGGTGAGTGTTTTTCCGTGTACATTCACAATCAGGGTGATCCAATTGACTCAGGAAGCTATGAGGTTGAACTGTATGCCGGACAAGATATGGATTTGGTGGGTAATGCAACGACGGTGGTGGGGGGAACGGCCGTTTCCTCTACATCATCTGACGGTGTTCAGGTCGATGGCGTGATCACCGATGCTGACAGTGGTAAACCAATCCGTGATGTTGCTGTCTTTGTTTTGAATCCAGGCGTTGATCTCGATGCCTGGATTGATGATCCGACAGAGGATGATGTGTATACTTTTGCTGAAACAAGTGCCAAAGGTGAGTTTGAACTTCCGTTTTTGCTAGAGCGGGACGTTGAATACCCGGCGGTTGCTTACAAAGAAGGTTTCCAGTTAAACGACGGATTTCTCTTTTTTGAAGCAGATGACCCCGCATTTATCACGTTGGAATTACAGTTAAGTCGGTAATTCCTGGGGGCGGTTTGCGAACCGCCCCTACATAAATTTTGCAACGGCCGTTTCCATCATGCGTATAGTTCTCCAAATTGTGATATAAATTAAGTTAGAGCGAGAGTGAGAGCTAGAGAAAGTTTTCCTCCTCTAGCTCTCGCTCTAACTCTCGCTTGTTATTCAACGGAGAATCAATCAATGCGTATTATTTTGTATTTGGGTAAAGGTGGCGTTGGCAAAACGACGGTGGCAGCAGCAACGGCCGTTCGTAGTGCCGAGTTGGGGTACAAAACCCTGGTTGCCAGCACCGATATTGCCCATAGTCTGGCAGACTCCCTTGACGTTCCATTAGACAGTCAGCCAAAAGAAATTGCCCCCAACTTATGGGCACAAGAAATTAGCGTCGTCTCAGACATCTACAACTACTGGGACACCATTCAAACCTTCGTTTCGGGGATGCTCACCAGCAGCAAAGGTATTAATAATGTGGTTGCCGATGAGCTGTCGGCGTTTCCTGGCATGGACGAAATTGTGAGCCTGCTGCACATCAACAAACAGGCCAAAGATCGCAATTTTGATCGGGTGATTATTGACGCGGCACCAACCGGTGAAACGATCCGCTTGCTGACCATGCCGGATACGTTCCGCTGGTATGCAGGCCATCTAACCAAATTTCGCAGCGGTGTATTGAAAGCGATTAAGCCGTTTGCCGGAAGACTTGTGCAAGGTCCGGCAGAGCTACTGGAAGCCTTGGAAAAACTCGATGCGGCAACGGCCGAATTGCGCGAAACCCTCAGTGATCCGACAGTGAGCAGCTATCGTGTTGTGTTACAGCCTGAAAAAATGGTTGTGCGCGAAGCGGAACGAGCTGTCAGTTATCTCGGTTTGTTTAATTACCCGGTAGACAGCGTGGTAATCAATCGCATATTGTCGGAAGATGCTGCTGAAGGTAATTTTTACCAAAAACGGCGGCAGCTACAGGCTAAATATTTGGAGATGATTGAAAATAATTTCAGTCCCATTCCGCTGTGGCGTGCGCCGTACTACGATTATGAAGTGGTTGGTATCGATTCGCTATCCAAGCTGGCGCAGGATTGTTTTAATGGGAATGACCCCTGTGAAATTTTTTATAGGGGAACTTTGCAAGAAATTGAGGAGTTGGAAGACGGCCGTTATCTGCTCAAACTCCCGCTCCCCTTTGTCAAATCTGGTGATGTCAAACTGCGTAAGCGAGGTGATGAAATGTTTATCACCATTGGCAACTTTAAGCGTGAAATGATTTTGCCTACTGTTTTAGCACGGCGTCGTGCTGGTGGCGGCACGCTTATAGATGGCATGTTGGAAATCAGCTTCTTGCCGCTTGAAGATGCGGCTCCAGCTTAATTTGGACCAGAGGTGCGCCGCACTTCGAAAGTGCGGCGCACCTGACTTATCTCTCGCTCATTTTCTTTCCTCCACTGCAACTTAGCTAAAATCAATGCGTACAGGTGAATATCGACAAACTAAAACGGCCGTATTAGTTTGATAACCGTTATCGCCTGATAACCGTTATCGTCTGATAGCAGCTTTCCGCAGGATTCTCAATAAACTTTGGCGAGACCTGCGGAAAGCAAATTGAAAAGAAAGAGAAAAAGGAAAAACTTTTTTGGCTGAAAGCTGATAGCTGAAAGCGAACACCTTACAAGGAGCGTAATATGTCAAAAGAAACACAACATGACGAATTGCCCCTAAAAGTAGAAGTAAATAAAAATCAACTGGACCT
>QQUD01000299.1 GCA_008501785.1 Chloroflexota bacterium | reverse complement strand
AACTCGGGGAGTTCGGGCTGATTGAATCGCCAGTTGGCATTGAGAAAGAGATTGAAATTGTGGGGACGGTGCATGATTTGACGATTGTTTCGGGTGAATTGTTGAATCAGGTCATTTTTGGGTATACGTCGTTGGAAACGGCCGTTTGGCTGGGCCTGTCCGACAACTTCACCGAAATCAAGCTGACTGTTGCCGATGATGCGTTAGATGTGACCCACATTCAGCAGGTGGCTCAAGAAGCATCAGACGAAGTTGAAGAGAGCGGGCTGCCCGTGTTTGGTACCCAAATTCCAGCCCCTGGAAAACATTTGATGGATAGCGTGGTGCAGTCGCTTTTGCTGATTCTCGGGTCGTTGGGCGGCTTGTCGCTGCTGTTGAGCACCTTTCTGGTATTCAATACCGTATCGGCGATTTTGTCGCGACAAGTGCCGCAGATTGGGGTGATGAAGGCGATTGGTGCGCCGCGCCGCGACATTTTGATGATGTATTTGGCCACCATTTTTATTTTTAGCGGTGTGGCCTTGCTGATTGCAGTGCCGTTGGGCATGGTTGGGGCGCGGGTGATGACGGTACAGTTGGCAAAGCTGATGAATTTTGACGTGACCAGTTTTCAAGTGCCGACCACCATTTTGCTGCTGGAGCTGATCATCGGGATTTTGGTGCCGTTGCTGGCGGCGCTGGCTCCCATTTTGCGCGGAACGCAGCTGACGGTACGGGAGGCGTTTGGCAGTCAATCTGGCAGCGGTCAATTTGGTGCAGGGCGGATTGATCGTTGGTTGAGCAAGATGCGTGGTCTGTCGATCTCGTTGTCTTATGCGGCACGGAATATATTTCGACGCAAACCACGACTGCTGCTGACATTGTTGACGCTTTCGATTGGCGGCGCGATTTTTATTACGACGCTGAGTGTGCGCGAGTCGTTGTTTGTGACGATTGACAGCATTGCGGCGTATTGGCAGCAGGATTTAACGGTGGATTTGCAACGGCCGTATCGGATGAATGAGGAGATTGAGCAGGCAATTACGGCCGTTTCCGACATATCGGCTATTGAGGGGTGGACGGTTACGCCTGCATTTCACATTCGTGAAGATGGGAGTGAATTGTCGAAGGACATCACGTTGTTTGCACTGCCATCAAACAGCCAATTTGTAGAACCGACGCTGTTGGATGGGCGCTGGTTGGCATCTGATGACCAAAACGGCATCGTGATCAATATTGATTTTGCTGCCATTGAGCCAGACATCCAAGTCAACGATGCGATTCAGATGCGGATCAATGGGCGCGAGTCGGTTTGGCAGGTTGTGGGCGTTGTCACAACGCAAATGGTGGGACTGGGCGAACCGCGACCTGAAATTCCGATGGCATATGTGGCGTATGATGATTTTGAAACGGCCGTTAACCGGCGCGGAGTCGTGAATCGCGTTGTTGTTGCAGGGACGAGCCATTCACCTGCCGCACAAGATGCGCTCGCTACGCAACTAGATAACTGGTTTGAGGCCAACAATATTCGTATTCGCACGATTGATACCCACACCAAAATGCGGTCCCAGGCTGAAAATCTAACGATGCCCATTTTGCTGCTGTTGTTGTCGATGGCTGCGCTATTTGCTTTTGTGGGTGGACTCAGTTTAGCGGGTACGATGAGCCTGAATGTACTGGAGCGAACCCAGGAAATTGGCATTATTCGTGCCATTGGTGCGCCCAGCCGGGATATTATGCAAATTGTAATCAGCGAAGGCGTTTTTGTGGGATTTTTGAGTTGGTTGTTGGCGGCGTTATTGGCTTATCCGATGGGATGGATGATGAGCGTGGCGGTGGGCATTAGCTTTATCAAGGTGCCATTGACCTATGCATTTGCGCCGTTGGGCATTTTGTTGTGGCTAGGGGTTGTGGTTGTGCTGGCAATCATCGCCAGCTATATTCCAGCACGAAATGCATCTAAATTGATTGTCCGTGAAGCATTAGCATATGAATAAGGTAGGGAAATGGCATGCCATTTCCCTACAGGCAAAGGAGTGTACTCGATGAGCGATGAATCTGTAGAAATGGAAGGTGCGGCACCAGAAGTTGAAATTGAAGTGGCAACACCGATGATTTTGGACATGGGTAAAACGAAGGCAAAGCAAATTAAACGGCTGAAAAAGGGAAAGGGTCCATTGATGGATGAAGTGGTAGGTATCTTGGACGAAGTTGCTGATGCGCTAGGAGATGAGCTGGATGGCAAAATGATGGTGCCGATTGTGATTTTGTATAAAGAAAAGAAGAAGAAAAAGCGAACGCGGATCAGGTTTCCATTTTAAGGAGAATTTGCGATGAGTAGAGAACATATTCTTGGCAAGCCGATTGTTTTTGAGCGATCTAAAAAGAAAAAGAAGAAGTGGAAAAAGTCGAAATCGCTGCGTGATGTGAATACGATGGAGCGTCATGTCAGTAAAGCGATGCACCGATCTGTGCGGGCGGTTGATTCGGGTATGGCGACGTACCGCAAGGCGAGTAAAAAATCGGCTCGTAAGTCGAAAGATGGTGTGATTGTTTCGTTTGTGCCAAACGTGGTGAAAGGTAGTGCGGTGGCGATGAGGGAAATGGCATTGGTTCCATTCGATTTGGTGCAAGCCGGATACACGCGGCAAGGGCGACGCCTGGTTCGCCGCACTGTTCGTGCAGCTATACGCACTGCTGATGACCTGTTACCGTAAACTGTTCATCTATGAAAAAAAAGAGACAAAAAAGAGTGCGTCTTGCGGTGCAAAAGGGAGTTTTGCGCCGAGAGCGAATGGTGCGTGAAACTGTCTCCTTTGCTCAGGCAGAGCCGGAGGTGGTCCCGCGAACTTCATTGGATGAGTCTGTGATTGGGGCGATGCCGCGGCGGAAGCCGTTGACGATAACGGCCGTTTCCACCATCTCACCCCGCACCATGCGCCTCTCCTCACCCTTCCGGGCTGGCGTTTGGTTAACGATCCGCCGCTTGTTTGTGTGGAATAACGGGCTGCTGTATTTTCTCGGCGGCATTCTTTGGGACAAATTACGGCAGCGGGATACGATCAACCAACGTGCCGTTCGTTTGCGGCTAACCTTTGCTCGTATTGGCGGTACCTTCATCAAATTTGGGCAGCAAGCGGCCATTCGGGCCGATTTGCTGCCGCATGTGTATTGCGAAGAGCTGACCAAACTGCTCGATAAAGTCGATCCGTTTCCTGCTGAGCAAGCGATTGCGGCGATTGAGCGCGTTACGGGGAAACCGTTGGCGGATACGTATCAGCGGTTTGATCCGGAGCCGATTGGATCGGCTTCAATTGCCTGTGTGTATCAGGCGGAATTGCACAGCGGCGAATCTGTAGCGGTCAAGGTGCGTCGTCCTGGTATTGGCGAAGCGTTTGTGGCGGATTTTCGGGTGTTGGGCTGGCTGTTTGGGGTGATGGAGGCGTTGACTATTGTACGCCCTGGGTTTACCGAGATCATTTTGGAAGAGGTGCGCAGCACATTGATGGAGGAGCTGGATTTTTACAAGGAAGCACGATTTCAGGAGATATTTAGGAGAAGGGCGAAGAAGGCAAAACGGCCGTATTTCTCCGCCCCTCGTGTGTATCCGCAATATTCTGGCGAAGATGTGATTGTCGAAGAATTTGCATCCGGTATTTGGCTGTCTGAACTGCTGTCGGCTGTTGAACGGAATGATTTGAAAGCGTTGGCAACCATACGTGAATTGAATATTGATCCTAAAATTGTGGCGAAACGACTGCTGTGGGTCAGCTATTGGGGATTGTGGGAAAGCGTTTTTTTTCATGCCGATCCGCATCCGGCGAATATCATTGTGCAGCGCAACAATAAGCTGGTGTTTATTGATTTTGGCTCGATGGGGGCGCTGAAAGCGACGCGCCGCCGTACGCTGCACGAAATTTACAATTTAGAAAAGCAAGAAGATTTGGAAGGGATGGCGCGTTTGGCATTGACGCTGCTGGAGCCATTACCGCCGATTGATACGGAAAAGGTGATTAAGGCGATTGAAGATGTGTATTGGGAAGGGCTGATTGCCACGCGCAGTCGTCATTCGGAGTGGTGGGAACGGACAAGTGCGCAGCTATGGCTGGGTTTCTTTCGTGTAACGAGTCGCTTCCAAATTCCGATGAGCTTTGACACGGTGCGCATGATTCGAGCCACGCTGCTGTACGACACGCTGGCAGCGCGGTTGGACCATGATATTGATTTGGGTCGCGAATATCGGCGCTATGTGAAGGATGCCGGTGCTGAAGCCCGCAAACGTCTGGTTGCAAGTACACAAACGCGGTTAGAAAAAGGGTTAACGGGTCGAGATTATTTGCGTATTGAGCAGATGATCAAGATGGGCGAGCAGGCGGTTTATCAAGCCAATCGGCTGCTGCGGTTGCGCTCGTTTAATTTTTCGGCGCTGGTGGGCAAGTTTGTGTCGGCGGTGATGCTGTCGCTGTCGCTGATGTTGCAGTTGGTGGGAGTAACGGCCGTTATTGTCATCGCCGTTTCACTTATACAGCAGCTATTTTTCGATACCCAACTTCCATTTTCAAGCACGTTTGTCCAGGTGGCTACGAATCGCTGGTATCAATTATTGATGGGTGTTTTGACGATTATTAGCATCCGCCGCATTTTGTTCCGACTGCAAGATAAGGAAGTTTAGGAAGAAAATAATTTGCTTGTTCGTATAATTGGAGTTGAGATTAGGAGATTGAGAACTGCTTGAAGACTTATTGAGATGCGCTGTATAATAAATGTTGAAATGAGGTGGAATATGCTTTATACAGTTGAAATTAGTGAAGAACTTGCCAGTCAATTAAATAATATCAAAAGTAGTTTGCCTCGAATTTTGGAACTTGGTTTGCGCGAACACAATGCCTCCAAGCGAAAGGGATTTAGCGGAACTGCGGAAGTGCTGGAATTTTTAGCAACCTTACCATCACCAGAAGAAATTCTCACCTTGAAGCCGTCAAAACCAGTGCAAGAACGTATTTCGACGCTCCTGCAAAAAGGTAAAACAAATTCTTTAACGCCTGAAGAAGAAGAAGAGTGGGAGCAGTATCAATACCTTGAGCATTTGGTACGGATGGCAAAAATAGCTGCTCGGCATAAACTACAACATGCCGGAGCAGGTGAATGAGCTACATCCCTGTTGAATTGCGAAAAAGTGTTCAAGACCTGGCAAAAGCTCAGTGTGAATATTGCTTGATTCCCGAAGAGAATAGCTACGCTTCATTTGAAATTGATCACATTATTGCTCAAAAACATGGTGGGGAGACCGTTTTAGACAATTTGGCTTATTCATGTCCAATTTGCAACAAACATAAGGGGAGCGATATTGCCTCTTATGATTCAGAAACAGAGGGTTTAACGCCATTTTACAATCCACGTAAAAATAACTGGCAACAACATTTTGATTTAACAAATGATGGTTACATTGCCCCCAAATCGGCTATGGGGCGGGTCACGGTCAAATTGTTGCAATTGAATCGTGCAGAACGTGTTAAGGAGCGTAAGACTTTACTTCAATTTGGTTTTTTGATGATGCTAGGTGAGCGAGAGAGTAATCGGCTTCAGTAGGGGAAACGGCCGTTTTTTATCTCAAATTCAAAGGTTAAAGAATGGTCTGGAGACTAAAGAAAAAAAGCGGCACGGTCTGGTGGCGATTCAAAAATTAAAGTGGTAATAAACCAAGTTGCTGAATCGCCTTAATGAACCTGAAGTGTCGTAAATGGTGATTACCATATTATTTTCTTCAGGTTCATAAGACCGTGCCGCAGCAGGGAGCGATAACTTTTTTTGATACACAGATTTCATTTTCAAGCACGTTTGTCCAGGTGGCTACGAATCGCTGGTATCAACTTTTGATGGGTGTCTTGACGATTATTAGCATCCGTCGCATTTTGTTCCGATTGCAAGATAAGGAAGTGTAGGAAAGAAATGCTTCACCCAAGCATGTTTTTTTGAAAGCGCCAGGTGAAGGGGAAGGTAGCGTGATTCAGTAATGAAAATGTTGTTTTCCATCCCCATTCTAATCACATCAATCTAAAAACTAAAAAAAGCAAATTACAGGGAGCAAAAACCTCGTTGTTCACGTATTCTTCACACGTGTTTCACGATAAATTTATGCATTCTCATACATTTTTAACGTTTAATTTTTTGACATATTGAAAAATATGTTTGTTGTCGCGTTGTTTCCCCTTTTATCAAACAAGTTCATTTAAAGCTGATCTAGCAATTTGTTATTTATAAACCAATCCAATGGTTTCTATCAGCTAATGCCAGTTAATGCATAAGGAGGGTAGCCTTTGAACCCACATTTTTCTATTTTCAAATATGAATAATTAATTTTGAAATGTTGGCTTGCATTGCTCTCAATCCAAGGACACAAAGGAATAACTCACATGGCTCGCAAACTAATTTTAATCATCTCACTAATCATGTTCACATTTCTTGTGAATATATCCATTACATCTGCAAATTCTATCGATATAGCTTTAATAGAGGATTTTAACGATGGTGAGTTAAATACAAATCCCCCGTGGACATCTTGTTTTGATACACCTTATTCAATAATAAATGGTGAATTTCATGGTGATGGTGCCATACTTGATGGAAGTGATCGATATGTTTTTAAATGTAATTACGAGTTTGATTTTCAAACCGATGATTATTTAGAAATTTCCTATCGGGGAATGCTTAAGTCAACTGGTAATCCTCAAACTGGAAGAGGCGTACAAGTAAGTGTATATAACAGGGATGTTGACAAGGGATATTTTTTGTATGTTTCACGGGGGTATATACATGGTTTTCCCACAAACAAATATTCAATTTCATTAGGCATTATAGGGAATAATAATGTTTCTGATCTAATTGTGACTAATTTCCAACCAGAATATGATGTTGTCTATGACATAAAAGCTGTTCGTCAAAATGGTACCTGGGCCCTCTATGTGGATGAAATTCTAATTG
>QQUD01000405.1 GCA_008501785.1 Chloroflexota bacterium | reverse complement strand
TAGGTTTTTCGGCGGTATGGGCCTTGATAGCGACTAACCCAAGCATGGCATCTAAAAATGAGCGGCTGAGTGCGCCCATATGCGTTCGCACGCGCATGTCCCGCTCTACCAACAGCGGCTGCGTCAGCAACGGCACACCGATAGCCACCAGCGCTGTAATGATGGCCCAAAATGTTGAGTGGGGGCTTAACCAGATAATGCCCAGCATGATAAATAAAATGGTGAGCACATTGCGCACCATAGCAGCACCCATATTGGGTAAATTGCGTAATTTATGAATGAAATGGCTGCGTTGAGCCATGTCTGATTTGGGCCTGCTGTGGAAATATCGATCATGTAGGCGTGGGATTTTTTTTAGAAATGCGATCCGAAAATGATTTTCGATTGTGCGTCCCAGGCGGAGAGCGTGACTGGTGGTCCGAAATTGCAATAAGAGCCGAATGATAATGAAAAGAATGGCGGCAATAATTGCACCCAAACGCTGAAAAACTAGCCCGAGCGACTCTCCGATTTCGATCAAGCCGCGAAAGAGCAGCGCTTCAATGAAAACGCCCCCAGCAGCAAGAATTGTGCCAAGCAAAATCGCAAATGGTTGTCGTTTGCCATCGGCGAAAAGCATTTGCCACAGGTGTTGTTCTGGGCGAGGGGGTGGTTCTTCGAGGGCGGCGACCAGTTCGGGGGATAACGGCCGTTTCTCTCCCCCCTCACCTTCCGAGACCGACGGCAGTTTCCCTTTAATGCGTACGATCACAGCCCCTCGTAATGCCAGTTGGGCGTCGCCATCCTCGTCAGGGGGTAACGGCTGTACTGACCAATAACTGGCCGGAATGGGCGAATTTTCTGGGGTTTTGCTTTCTTCAGTCTGTTTTAAAAATGTTTGCAAGGCAATAGCAGCAGCTTGACCACGCGCTAATCCACCCGCATTTACAAGCGCTGTTACCATTCGCGTAGCTGCGTCTAATGCGGCAAGTGGAAACCAGTCAGGATTGGCAAGGATTGCGGGCACAAACCCGGTCATTTTTTCGCCGACGACACCTATTTCTGCCAAGCGGCGACGCAGCGGAGCCAGGAATTCTTCCGAGCCGGCCCATTCACGCCAGCCATCAGCCGGTACGGGAAAGGTGTGCGTATAAACGGATCTGAGAAATTGGGGAATGGTTTGCCAACGGCGGCCAACGGCGGGGTCCATGATTTGCACAAAGCGGCTGCCGTGAGTACGCCAGACAACCACAAAGTGCGTAAAGCCATTGGGCAGACGCACCACAACCAGCCCTGGCAGCGCATTCGCTTCTGGCAGCAGCAGGTGGTCCACCGGCAGCATGATTTGTTCGGCATCCAACCCGAGCTGGATGGCTATTTCTTCCATGGTGTCGATGGAGGTGCCGTCTACATCGGTTTGGCACGCTTCACGCAAACGGCCGTAACTGGCGTCAATATAAAATCCTTCCAACAAACATTTGAGCGCGGCTGGGCCGCAATCCATGGCAGAGGTTTGCACAACTTCGGGGATGAGGAAGCGTCGTTTGGAGGAAGAAACGGCCGTCACGGCGTATCACGCTCCGTTGTTGTAGGATTGGGGGTGTCTATTTGAGCGGCGCGGTAGCCAACCGCCTGCAAGAGAAGGGCTGCTGGAGATGTTTTGCCAACTTCAACTTCGACGCTGCCGGTGAGGCCGCGTTGCAGCGGAATCGATGAATCGGAGGTGGGTAAAAGGCGAAAGGTGACTTGAATACGGCCGTCTTGCACAATTGGCACCACTTTGACAACAGTTGCGGGCACGATCCCATACGTTGTCCAGGGAAAATCATCGAGTCGCAATTGAGCGAGCTGTCCTGCCTGGATATGAACAAGCGAAGATGGCGGGAAATACGCAACTGCTTCGTTGCCTCTGGCTAGTTCAACGGTTTCGGACTTTTCAATTTGAGTGATGGGGGCCAGCAAGAACCAGAGCAACCAGAGGATGAAAACGGCCGTGATCAACAACAGCGGCCACATATGGCGACCGCCCACTTCAGTATGAAGTTTTTGCAGGGACCGTGAGAATATAGCAGACAAGATATGATTCCCTCGCACAAATAATTATAAAAAGCTGTTCGGAAAATTGTAGGATAAAATTGCTATTTTGTCCTACAATTTTCAATTATTACTATCCACTCCAAGCGAATGCCCCACCAGCTTTAACGGTTGTTTTAACTTTCATTTTGTCTACCTTTGTTTCTAGATAATCGTCCAATATTTAATTCACTTTTAAGATATACAATGTCTATAAAAGGCTTTTTAGACGGATAAGTAGAACATATTGACATTTTTGTAGTTATACTGTGGATTGAGAAAACGAATAATTAATATTATTATGTCCCACCAATCCAACCATACCCGCCAGCTTTAACTGTTGTTTTAACTTTCATGGTTTTTCTCCTTCTATAGTATTTAAATAATTGTTTTTTTGGACAAGACAACGTCTTGACTTACACATGCACGAATTTGTGATTTACAGTATGTGAAATGTTCGTGAAATTCACGATAAAAAATTTACTAAAGTAATAGGCTCCCCCATGCAAGGCTCCCCCTCAACTTTAGCCACTCCACGTGTAGATACCACCTTTTACTTTGGTCTTAACTTTCATTAGTTTTCTCCTTATAATACAAACTTGTTTTCTGAACAGCCTGCTGCATCAAATACCTTTATTTTGCCAACGTAAATGACAAAGTATTAACCAGTCCAAGCGTACCCACCAGCTTTAACGGTTGTTTTAACCTTCATTGATTTCACCTCCGTTTTGTTATAGGATGAATGTACTATAAAATAAGTTGACTATGATTACTGCCCTCAAAATGGATCAATTGGAATATAAATGGCCACCTATCAAAGAGAGATAAATCAGGCCTATTCATTGGCCGAACTATTACCGCAGCATCTGGCACAAGCTGGGTGGAGTGAACGGCAATTAGCAAATCGTGCCGACATTCCTCGTGGAACCATTCGCAATTGGTGTAAAGGTGTCGTGCGGCGTCCCCGTGATTGGCAGCAGCTCATTCGGGCTGCGTCTGCACTGCGTTTAAATACCGAACAGGCAAATGAACTGTTGCAGGTAACAGATCATGCCTCCCTCAATGAACTACAAATCCTGGCGCATCAAGAAGCTGATAAACAATTGCTTTTACCCTGGTTAGAAGAAAGTCCCGCAGTTGTGCCGTTTCAAGTTATTCCTGATTTGCCTTATTTTGTGGGTCGGGAAGAAGAGATTGCGAGTTTAAAACAACAGTTAGTGCACGGGGGGCATTCAAATCTTTATGTTATTAATGGGATGGCAGGGGTCGGTAAAACAACCCTGGTCGCTCATTTAGCCTATGAGGTACGCGAGCATTTTAGTGATGGGGTGTTGTGGGTTCGCGTCGATATCAGTAACACAATGTCCCTCTTGAAGCTGCTGGCCGATTCTTATGGGCAAGATGTGAGCCGTTACACGGATTTGCACAGTCGCAGCCAGGTGGTACGCAGCCTGTTAGCGCATAAAAATGCCTTGCTCATTCTAGATAATGTGGAGAGCAGCAGCCAAATTGAACCGCTCTTGCCGCCAACCGGCTCTTGCGCCACACTGATCACAACGCGGCATACGAATCTACGCATAACCAGAGGACATCCACACATTCGGCTAACACCTTTTGAGAAAACTTCTCAAAGCAGTACTGATTTATTTACCAGGATATTGGGAGCCGAGATAGTAAAAACGGAGCAAAAAACATTGGCGGCCATTGCCGATTTGTTAGGGCACCTCCCTTTGGCGCTGGCAATTGTTGCGGGTCGTATTGCGTATGAACCCCATGCTAACCCGAGCGACTATCTGGCCCAACTGCAGGAAGAGAAAGGACGCTTAAACGCATTAACGCACGAAGATCAGAGCGTACAGGCTTCGCTTAATGCCAGTTATGCGGCCTTATCATTGCCAGAGCAGCAATTTTTTGCTGCGTTAGGATTATTTGTTGGTGAAGATTTTAGTTTGGAAGCGACAACGGCCGTTACCGATGTAACAACAGCAACATGTCGCTCTAATTTGTCCCGGCTGGCTAGTTTATCCCTGGTGCAGGTAGGCAAAAACAAACGGTACCAATTACACCCGTTGTTGCGCGAATATGCACGGTTAAAAATCAGCGACGCGACCATTGATAATCGCATGATTGATTATTATGCTGATTTTGTGGCAAAGAATCGAGATGATTATCGGGTATTAGGGGAGGAATTAGACAATATCGTTGGTGCGTTGAAGCTGGCATTTGCACAAGAGAAGATGATAACGGGTGTTAAGCTCACGATTGATTTATCGCAGTTTATGCTTCTCAATGGCTTACAGGAGTTGGCAGCTTCCTTATTGCAGCAAGCTGAACAGGTGGCGCTGGGTGAAAACGCTCTCGGTCATTTGGCTTTGATCAAAAGCGCTTTAGGCCGTATTGAAGCGGAACGTGACCTGTATCTGGCTCAAACTTATTTTAAAGAAGGGCTAACACTCGCCTATGACAGTCAAGATGAAAAAATCATTGCCTCGACTTTGAAGGATTTGGGCATGTTTCATCATGGACGGCAGAATTATGAAGAAGCGGAAACGTATTGGCAAAAAAGTCTGTTGTTGACTAAGCAGACACAACAGTTCAGACTGGCAGGGTTTCTTACTAATTACCTGGCATCGCTTGCTTTAAACCATTATGGTGATTACCGTAAAGCAGAAAAACTGAATTTAGAAGGTCTGGTTTTGCAGCGCAAACACAACAATTTATCTGCCTTATCTGTGCAGCTGATGAATTTAAGCATGATTGCGTTTTGTTTGGGTCACTACGAGCAGTCGGAAGCGTATATTAATGAGAGTGACACCATTGCGCAACAGATTGGTTACTCGTTTGTAAACATTATCCTGACTCGGCGCCGTGCCGAACTCTTTATTGCTCAACGAGGTGATTTCGCCCGCGCACAAGACAGTTTGTTGGCAGGTGAACAGGCTGCCCGAGAATTGGGTCGCAAGGAGGTTGTCGCCTTTATCCTTTCAAGTTTAGGAATGGTAACAGCACAACTGGGCGATGTTCACCAGGCTGCAATTTATCTGGAAGAAGCGCGCCAATTATCTGTTAAGACTAGACGGCAAGATATTGAGATTGAATGCTGGACGTACCTTGGTTATGCTGCATCTCAGACGAAGGAATCGCAAACGGCCGTTTTCTATTTTCAAAAAGCCTTATCATTAGCCCGGACCGAACGTGATGTCTGGTACCTTTGTGAGGTGCTGGCGCTGTATGGCGAATACCAATTAGTACACGGACAATTTGATTCGGCACACGATTTATTTTCAGAGATGCTGGAAATCAGTATGCAATCGGAACTTCCCGAAATGGTAGGATCGGCAACGTTTGGTCTGGCGCAGGTTTCCTGGGGTCGGGGCAAAGTTGTTGAAGCACAAAAGTATGGCGAAAAAAGTCAATCACTGCTTGCTAAAATTGGATGTTTCAAAGCAGAGCGAGTTGCGGCGTGGCTGCAAAGTTGTGCTGACGTGAAGCCGGTTGATTATCCTTTTGTAGGCGTGCCGAAAACTTTGTTGCAAAATGCCGACCGATTCCAACATCCTTAATGGAAACCAATATAATGTTTCGCTGATTTAGCTTTTCTCTAACAAATTTGCATTGAAATATTATGCTTCGGGCTGGCACAGACGCATGGAGAGATCGCAGAGTTCGGTGTAGGTTAACGGCCGTTTGATCACAAAATCCACCTGTTTTTGTAAAGCGTATAACTCTTTTTCATCACCATTGGAGAGGACGATTTTTGTATCGTTGACTTGATTGAAGTTTTGGATTTGGGTGACGAACTCTGAACCGGACAAATAGGGAAGGTACAGGCTGGCAAAAATTAAATTTGGTTTGTTTTGAGTGATCCATGTCATTACATCTTTGCCATCACTCATAATTTTTGTCTTAAATCCGGTTGACTCAAGTGCGAGTGCGTAAAGTTCTGCCAGCGGGTGATAATCCTCTAAGATTAGTGCTGTTTGTTTTTCCATTTATTTGATACCTCTTGCAACTGGGTTTTTTAGCCGATTACATCCTATCAAATGGTGCTTAAAAAAAGCTGGAAAAATGTATAAAAAGTTCTTAACGTTTTTAGGAATATAGGGATATCGAGGGATTGAAACGCTTTATTTGATTGGCAAAAAAAGTGTTTGAAGATAGCTTAACCACAGATTTTGAAGATTTTGATGCAGATTCTGTTTCTTTTTTTGATTTCAAATCAATTTTCAGAGTTGTTGTTATTTGATTGTAGTGGAAACTGGATCGTAAAGGTAGTACCTTCACCTTCTGTGCTGGCAACGGTGACCTCACCGCCATGTGCCTGTACTAACTGCTGCGTGATGGCTAACCCGAGACCTGTTCCGGCAGCCTTGTTTCTATGTTTGTCCACCCGGCGGAACCGGTCAAACACATGAGGCAGCTCTTCTTCAGGAATGCCGTATCCTGTGTCTGCGACTTCAATGGTGATCAGTGCCTCGGCATGTCTTAGCGTAACATTCACCTCTCCTTTCTGCGGCGTGTATTTGACTGCATTGGAGATTAGATTTTGTATGATGCGCTCAATCTGATGTCGGTCCGCGTTGAATATGATAGGCAATGGATTTAGGTGTGCCGTGAGGCAAATCTCTTTTTGCATAGCCTGGGGGCGCAGTGTTTCTACCATTCTTTCAACAATTGGCACCAAGTCGAAATCTTCCAAGTCCATTGGCAGCGAGCCGTCCACGCTTAATTTTTCCAAGTCGAGAATGTTGTTGACAATATCAAGCAGCGTCTCTTGGCTTTGGGTAATAATCGTGGCCATATGCGGCTTTTTGGTAATTAGCTCGGGGTGTTTTTGAATTAATTCACCATAGATGCCAATGCTGGTTAATGGCGTTTTCATATAGTGCGTTAAAACAGCTAGAAATGCATCCTTTGCTTACATCATA
>QQUD01000983.1 GCA_008501785.1 Chloroflexota bacterium | reverse complement strand
CTTTGGGATAAAAGTGGTAGTACTAATGGCAGTAGTACCAATGAAAAAGCGTCGTTGAGGTCCCACAAGAAGGGGAAAAGCAGTGCGGGGCAGAGCTTCGCATAACGACTATAGAAAAAGATCAAAAACAAACCCCTGAAATGTAGGCAAGTTTTTTCCAGTTTGAAAAGTAAAAAAACATCAAATTTGCTGCCAGAGGTCAGAACGGCCGTTTCCCGCCCGCTGCCGCCACCAATAAACCGCCCATTCTGGATGTCGGGAGGCTGTTTTTACCGCTTGTTTGCCATCTGGATAGTAACGTTTTGGAAATCGTTCCTTGTTGTTCCCCGGCGCCCCTTTTGTCACCAGGTCGGCAAGTTTGCGATTGATCCGTCGTTGTCTACCTTTGGCTACATGCGGATGACAGCCACCATAGCTGTTGGGCAACTGCCACGCAATATAGCTGCGTCCTGGCCGCCCCTGTGTCCCGTGGCTGTCTTGAAAAACAAATGTTGCCTGACCTTGATGCCAGGCGTGTTTCTCTGCGGTTTCAGCGCTGTAAGGTGCTCCAATGGCGTAATTGTGCTGCACAGCCATGCCTGTCAGCGATTCATAGGCAAGCTGCGTGCGCCGACCCACCCCCGTAAGTTCAGCCAGCGTATCCCGTGCAATGGGCTGCCGCTGCGCTGCTCGTGCGCGTCCGCTGTGAAAAGCGGCGTACAATTGCGCCCGAACTTGACCAATTTTTCCGGTAAGCGCCTTCACAGGAACGGAAACTGGCTTACCGGTTAGTTTTTCCACCCTCAAATTGGCGGCAACATGTGCTGCGGATTTTAGCCAGATACGCTCTTTATCTCGTGTCCAAAAGATACCATTGCCCTGATTGAGCAAATTGCGTAACTGTCGCCACCCACAAACCCGTAATGATGATGTGTCCGTAGTGAGCGTTCGCCTCAGATTGGCTATACGAAACCACCCTTGCCCCGCACCATCCAAAGATCGGCACAGTAACCAAAGCCTTCCGGCTGCGGCCTGCTCTTGGCGCAACATGCCACGAGCAATGTCGGGATACAATTTAACTGTTTGGGCTTGCGGGGTGATGGTTGGATAGGATGGTGCTGGGTGTGAAACGGCCGTTTCATCCTCATCAAACACTTGTTCATTGTGAAGATTGTCTTGTTCCTGAGGGGAATGGTTGCGGAGAACGGCCGTTAACGCCTCACTTCCCCACCCTAGATGGGCCAGCAGGCTGGTAAACGGTGATCGATCATCGGTAAGCCGTTTTCCGTTTTCCGTTTTCCGTTTTTTGTTTTTTGTTAACTGCCTTCTTCTTTCCAACAAGTATTGTTGCGCAGCCAACAAAGCAGGCGAAAACTCGCCTTTGGAGCCATCCATATGATGCAAACACAGCACAAACAAGCCTCAGACCCAGGTTTCGGAAAACCTGACAGGTTTATCGAGAACAGGTGATCCATTGACGCCCTGATCGCGCTGTGCTATTCTCCTTGTAGGTGTTAAACCGTATTGGGAGACACAAAATCCCCCTCCCCACTCAAGGGGCTTCAAAAATGCTCTGAATGGTGACACAAACAGGGCGGCTGCTGAAATACGGTCTTATTTACGAAAGCTAGTGGTGACACACTAGCTTTTTTGTTTGGCAGCACACAGCCGCCAATGTGTGCGCAATTTCTTAAAACTGCGCACACATTGATTGCTGTGCAGGTGGCAAGGGGTGGGAAACGGCCGTTTCCTCAAACCATTTCATTCAGTCATCAGGCAACATAAACAAACTGAGGCTTGTTTAGAACAACAACACATTTAACAATATGCAATTGTAAATTCGAGATGGGACAAAGCTTGACGAGCATACCGGGAAAATGGTACAAATGAAGTCAAGTAAATAGTCAGCCCGTTCCTACGGGCAGCCCATCTCATGGGCAAGGCCCTTCACACAATCTTGGCCGGTTTGTGAAGGGCTTTTTCTTTTTAACTTGCTATACAGAACCCGATACAGTCAGAAACTGTCTGGAGCAAGTAGAAATAATCAATGTTAAGAAATAGACCATTGCAACAAGTCAGCGTCTATTTCATCCAATCCCAACAGCCGAACGCCGTGAAAATTCCACTTTTTGCGGCAGCGCTTTTCTACAATCGCTTCCGCTTGTTCATGCGCCAGTTGTGTCCATCCGCTAGAAGAAAACCCAATATAGTAAACTTCATAAGGCTCATTTGGCATAATCTTTGCTGCTTTTTCCGCCAATTCTTCTAGTTCATCCAACCCAGCAGCTTCCTCACGCATGTAACAATCACCAATGACCAATGTACGCGTCTCATCACTCACACCAATCACCCGCAACTCCCCGTCTTTTTTCCACTCACTGCCCACCTCATCAACCTGTAATGGAATCTTGCCGTTGGTACTGGCCAGCAGCAACCACTCACAGCAAAGTTCTGGCCAGGTATACATCTCCATAAATGCTGGCATCTTTTCTGTAATGATGTTCAGTACATAATCTATTTGCCCTAGTGCCAGCTTGCTTTGCTGCGTGGAGACAAAGCGGTAGAAAAATCGGAGATAGGGATCAACAATGAAGTAACGACCGCGTCGCCAGTTCGTATGCAATTTGGTCACCGGCACACGGCGCTGTATAAAGCGCGTATCGCGCAGTTTCCCCAGGTAAAATGAAATTTTAGTGTTGGCAATGCCAATACGACGCGCAATTTCGCTTAACGTTTGCAATTCACCCGCGATGGCTCGCAGCGTGCCCACATAATTATGCATATCGGTAATGAAATCTTGCAACAAGATGCGGCTTTCATCGACCATCCATGAATACGACGGCAAGACGTTGCGGCGCAAGTTTTGTTCAATCGATTTATTGGGGTCCAGTCGTTCCCAATAGGCAGGCACGCCACCCCAAATAGCATGTAAACGCAACCGTTCTTCGGCACTATATTCGGGGAAATATTGATGGGTAGCGCTAAACGGCAATGGTGGGAGCTGCATTTGGGCTGTAGCGCGTCCATAAAGTGGCGCATCATAATCAAGCAGGTATTTTCGCATTAACCCCATTTGTGAACCAGAAAGCGCCAACATCACATGCGTTTGATTCAGCCGATGATCCCACACCTTTTGCAACGTACCAACAAAATCAGAGTTCACATCAATCACATAAGTGATTTCATCCATGAAAATGGACATGCGTCGATGACGCGCATAAGTTGCCAATTGACTGAGGGCTTGTTCCCAGGTAGCGTAAGTGAAATCAGGGGGTACGGGTGTTTCTGGGTCTACAAATCCCAAAAAGGCTTGTGAAAACGAGCGCAGTTGATCCGCAGCTGAAGTTGGTTCAGCCATCCAATACATCCCGTCATCAGGATGATGCTGCTGCAACCAATGCGTCAACAGCCGAGTTTTACCAACCCGACGCCGACCAGACAAGATAATCATGGTTGCGTCATCGCTTTGCCATAAATCATCCAGCAGCTCTAATTCTCGATGTCTGCCAACAAATGCTTTCACAAATCCACCACATTCTTTATTAAAGTTTCAACTATTATAGTCGAAACTTTTAAAAACACACTAGTCTCGACTTTTATCCAATTAATAGTTCCAACTTTGATCAGATTGATAGTTTCAACTACGATCACAATAATAGTTTCAACTGTAATGATCATAAAAGTTGAGGCTATAATAAATGATTTGACACGGCTTGTCAACAGTTTGTTGCATCAACACAACACTTGTTGTGATAGTACAACAATTCACAAAGGGGAATTGGGATGAGTTTACAAAGATTGGACCAATTTTCTTGCTTATTCGAAAGCAAACTTGTTGTAAATTGGTCCAATCTGAAACGTGGTTAGCGCAGTTTGGCTGATCGCAAAATTGGGGGAAGGATGGTTTCGCGCAAAACGGCCGCTACCGCCGAACTGCGTCGCTTCACAATAATAACCGGGACCTCCGCTTGTTCAGCAACCTGCTGCGCGACATTGCCCATCAACAAATTGCGGAACAAAGATTCTTTCGTGGCCCCAATCACAATCAGATCGCTACCTTCAGCAGCACTCAGAATGCCTTCTAATGGAGTGTTGGCTGCTAACGTTTGCTTTTCAACAGATTCGTAGCTGTTGCCTTCGTAGGCGCGGCGGAAAGCATTCCTGGCACGTGCTTCGGCGGTCGTTTCATCGACATCTGGCAGCGTGATGTGCAGCAATACGACTTGTGACGGCTCTGGCGTGCTGCGCGCTAAGGCAATGGCGGTGGTGAGAGCTAAACGGCCGTTTTGCCCCCCAGCCACCGGCACCAATATCCGCCTAAATGGTCTCATCTCACGCAAACGGACCACCGCCGTGTCTGCCGGTGGATTCGCAATCACATGGTCTATCACTGAGCCAAATAACTGCTCATTCGAACCAGAAACCCCAGGCCAACCAAACACAATCATATCGCTGGCATTTTCTGTAACTGTTTTGGTGATTGCTTCGGGCACAGACCGGCCCAAGCGCAACATCGTTTGTACCGGCACGTCTAGCTGTTTCGCCTGATCAATGACTATTTGCAAAATGGGGCGACGTTCTTTGAGGAAGTAACGGCCGTCTGTCAGCTTCAGCGTAGACGGCACCTTAATCACATTCAAAGCCAGCACCTCGCCCCCTCGGTCACGAGCCAACATGCTGCCCAATCGACCCAAATCTGCGGCATGTGCTTCGTCAGCAACCGGCACACACACCGAGTAATTGACGGAAACCAATGCTTCTTGATGCAGCACCTCTTTCGGCCGTTCCATCCGCTCTTTTGTACGGAAATAACCCCAATACAGCATCATCCCAATAGAAATCCACACAATTGTGACAATACCCACACGCCCCGTTTCCACAGCTAAGAAGATGGCCAGCGCCATATTCGAAACAATACCAATCACGGCCGGCCAGGGGAACCAGGGAACCAGATAACCACGTTCCAAATCAGGTCGCCGTCGTCGCAGCGTCATCAAGGTAATATTCACTTGTGCAAACATAAATAGGAACATCACATCGGCCGCTTTTGCCACCTCATCAATCGGCAATGACACGGCCATGACAATAATCAGCACAGCAGAAATGATCACTGCCCAATGAGGTGTATGGAATCGTGAATGAATCCGACCAAAAACTGCTGGCAAATTATTATCCCGCCCCATCGCAAATGAGACGCGGGATGATGAGTAAACCGTCGCATTCAGCGCCGACATCGTTGAGGCTAGACCGCTGATCAAAATGAGAATGCCCCCCCATCGACCCATAAATTGTTCAGCCGCGCGCACAATCGCCACTTCCCGCGCTTCTGCCAGATATTCCCACACCGGCATTTCGCCACCTGGCACATTAACTGCACCGATAGCAACTAATGCGACTAACACATAAATGATCACCACAATGATAATGGAGATGAAAATAGCGCGTGGAATATTTCGCATCGGGTCTTTGACTTCTTCACCACTTTGGGCAATGATTTCATACCCTTCAAAGGCAATAAAGGTCAACCCCATCGCCACAAACACGCCGCCTAACCCGTGTGGTAAAAAGTTATCAGTAAAGACGTTCAAATCAGGCTGCTGTGTCATCGCCCGAATGCCAATTACGATGAATATTGTCAAAATAATGACTTTGGCAATGGTCACAATATTGCCAACCAGACCTGCTTCACTGGCCCCACGCACATTGATGTATGAAAACAGGGCCACAATCAATGCCATAAAAATGAGGGTGAGTACGTTAGCATTGTTGTGTATTTCTGGATACCCGAGTGAGATGAGTTCAACCGCAAAACGGCCGAACCCCAGACCATACAACGAACAGGCAACTGCATGAGCAAACCAGCTCATCCAGCCTGCTAAGAAGCCTTGCGTGCCCCCCATGCCTTCTTTCACCCACAAATACCCCCCACCCGCTTCCGGGAATGCCGACCCCAACTCTGCATAGGAGAGTGCCGTAAAGGTCGTGACAATGCCGTTCAGCAAAAAGGCCAGCACCAAAGCTGGCCCCGCTTCACCAGCAGCGATGCCGGTTAACACAAAAATCCCGGCCCCAATCATGGCTCCCACACCAATCATGGTGATGTCTAACAACCCGAGTGTACGACTCAGGGTAATATCTTCGTTATTATGATTATTGAGTGTGCTCATCCTTGTTCCTCCAGATAGCGAATCACAGATTTTTTGCAGCATTTATTCCTGCAAAAAATTGCTGGCCCCAGATTATAAACGGCCGTTATTAGCCATTTCCCAACCCATATTTTTCCCACATCCGAAGGGAAGTCAAGTAAATGTCATTAAAACACAATCACACCCCGCGCAATTTCACCGTTGAGCATTTCCGCATAAGCTTCGTTTATTTGATCAAGGGTATAGCGTTTAGAGATGAGGCGGTCGAGATCGAGCAGCCCTTGTTTGTACAATGCAGCATACTTTGGGAAATCCCGTGCTGTATTAGCCGAGCCATAGTATGAGCCAGTAATTGTCTTTTCCTGGCGAGCAATAATGGCACCAGACAAGTTCGTGCTGCTGCCCATTGCGGACAAACCCACATACACAACCATCCCACCGGGACGCACGGCGTCGAGGCATTGTTCTTGAACGGCCGTTATGCCCACCGCCTCAAACACATAATCAGCCCCACGCCCTTCTGTCAACGATTTTATTGCTGCTACAGTGTCGTGCTGCGCCATCACAAAATCAGTTGCGCCAAACGATGCAGCGATATCGCCCTTTACCTCGTTTGTATCCACCACAATGATTTTGCTGGCACCGGCTAGTTTGGCCCCCATGATAATGTTGATGCCAACACCACCTGCACCATAAATGACAACGGAGCTGCCCGGTTCGATAACGGCCGTATTCAACACCGCACCCACCCCCGTCGTCACCGCACACCCAATCAAAGCCGCAATCTCCAGTGGCACATCCTTCTCCAACCGCACACAACCTTCTTGAGGCACCACCAAATAGTCGGCAAAACAC
>QQUD01000585.1 GCA_008501785.1 Chloroflexota bacterium | reverse complement strand
TTAGACAAAACCGTACAACTCACCCCACACGTTGCCGACGGCGATGCGGTGGAAAAAGGACAGCTCGTCGCCACCATCAGCGGGCCAGCACAATCGATTCTCAGTGGTGAACGGGTCGCGCTCAACTTTTTGCAGCGCATGTCCGGCATTGCCACGATGACACGCCAATTTATGGATGCCGTCGCTGGCACAAAAGCAGTCGTCCTCGACACACGCAAAACCGTTCCCGGCTTACGCGCCACCGACAAGATGGCCGTCACCCTCGGCGGCGGCCAAAATCACCGGCACGGCCTCTACGATATGGCCCTTATTAAGGAAAACCACATTGTTGCTGCCGGTGGCATCACTCCCGCCGTCAATCGCGTCAAGGAATATGCGCCTGACGTACCGGTTGAAGTCGAAATCACCAACCTGACTGAATTCGAAGAGGCGTTGACGCTGCCAGTTGATCGCATCATGCTCGACAATATGAGTCTGGATGAAATGCGAATGGCGGTGGAGATGGGAAACGGCCGTATTCCCCTCGAAGCATCCGGCAACGTCTCCCTCCAAACCGTGCGCGCCATCGCCAAAACCGGCGTCGATTACATCTCCAGCGGCGCACTGACACATTCAGTGGTGGCGTTGGACATCAGTTTATTGTTAGATTAGGTATCAGGTATCAGACGTCAGGTATCAGCTTTCTGGCTGACACCCGATACCTGATACCTGACCACTACCCAAGGATTCCCATGACTTACGAAAAACTTCTACAAGAGATGCAGACCAAACTGCACGATGTTGTTCCCAGCTTCGAGATTGAAATCAAGGCGAAGCTTGCCCATGAAATTAACCAGTTGAAAAAAGAGCGAAATGCTGTGATTTTAGGTCACAATTACATGGAGCCTGCATTGTTCCATTCGGTGCCTGATTTTACCGGCGATTCGCTTTACTTGAGCCGGATGGCCGCCACTACAGACAAAGACGTGATTGTTTTTTGCGGTGTGCATTTTATGGCCGAAACGGCCAAGATTTTGAATCCCAAAAAAACGGTTTTACTGCCATCGATGAAGGCAGGTTGTTCACTGGCTGAAAGCATCACTGCTGAAGATGTGCGTAATTTGAAAAAGCAGTTCCCCGGCGTTCCGGTTGTCACCTACATCAACACTTACGCTGATGTGAAAGCAGAAACGGACATCTGCTGCACTTCTGGCAATGCCAAAGCGGTTGTCGAATCGCTGAACACCGACACGATCATTTTCTTGCCAGACGAATATCTGGCAGGCAATGTCGCCAAAGAAACGGGCAAACACATCATTTTCCCGACGAAAAATGGTAAAAAGCAGTTTGATACGGCGCTCGATTATCAAATGGTGGGTTGGAACGGCCGTTGCGAAGTCCACGAAAAGTTCACTGTGCAAGACATCGAAGCCGTCCGTGCCGACTTTCCCGATGTGAAAATTTTGGCACACCCCGAATGCAGTCCCGAAGTGGTGTCCGCATCCGACTACTCGGGCAGCACCACCGGCCTCATTCGCTACGTCGAAGAAACCAACGCGCCTCGCTACCTGTTGCTCACCGAATGCGCGATGGGCGACAACATCATGGCCGCCAATCCCGACAAAGAAATGCTGCGCATGTGCGCCGTCCGCTGCCCCCACATGAACCAGATTCAACTTGAAGACACCCGCGATTCTCTCCTCCACAACCGCTACATCATCGAAGTACCGGAAGAGATTCGGGTGCGTGCGGTGAAATCGGTTGAGCGGATGCTGGAGATTGGATAGTCGATAGTCTGGTAGTCAGTAATCTAGTAGTCAGAAGCCTTCGACTAACGACTACAAGACTAACGACTACAAGACTACAAGAAAAAGAGACAATTATGAACACAGAAGTCCTCATCATCGGTTGTGGCATTGCGGGGGGAACGGCCGCTTTGGAGCTGGCAGATGCCGGTGTGCCGGTAACGGTCATTACCCGCGCCACAGAACCGAAAGAATCAAATACGTACTATGCTCAGGGCGGCATCATTTACACTGGGCCAGATGATTCGCCAGAGCTGTTGACAAAAGATATTTTGCACGCTGGGGCAGGACATAGCTACCCGAAGACGACCCGCATTTTGGCTAAAGAAGGGCCGCTACTGCTGAAAAAGATTTTAATTGATCGTGTAAACGTACCATTTGACACGTTAGAAAATGGCGAATTGCAGATCATCAAAGAAGCAGCCCACTCTGTTGAGCGTATCATTCATGCGACGGATCAGACCGGACGCTCGATTGAAATTGCGTTACTGAATTCGCTGAAGGCGCATGAAAATGTGACGCTGTTGACAGGACATACGGCCGTTGACCTGCTCACCCCCACCCACCACTCCCGCAACAGCCTGGACATCTACGAGCGGCGTAGCTGCATCGGCGCTTATGTGCTCAACCAAGAAACACGGGAAGTCGTTCGCATCCTGGCCAAACAGACAATTTTGGCGACAGGCGGCCTGGGCAACATCTACCTGCGCACGACCAACCCAGCAGGCGCACGGGGCGACGGCATGGCAATGGCCTATCGTGCTGGTGCACGAGTCATCAACGCTGAATACATCCAATTCCACCCCACCACCTTCCACCGCCGCTTTGCACCACACTTTCTTATTTCGGAAGCCGTGCGCGGTGCTGGGGCGCGGCTGGTTCATGCTGATGGCGAGCCGTTCATGCAAAAATATGATCCTGAATGGAAAGATTTAGCGCCGCGTGACGTGGTGGCTCGCAGCATTCGCCAGGAGATGATTGAACGCGACATTCCCAATGTATTCCTTGATTTGCGCTCCTACATTCCACAAGAAAAGATACGCAAACGGTTCCCCGGTATTGCCGAAAGCTGCACAAAATATAACGTTGACATCGCAAAAGATTTAGTACCCGTTGTACCTGGAGCGCATTATTCATGTGGAGGTGTGTGGGTAAACAAGTGGGGCCGCACCAGCATTCGTGGATTGTACGCAGTTGGTGAAGTAGCCTGTACCGGTGTGCATGGCGCAAACCGTCTCGCCAGCACATCGCTGCTGGAAGGTGTTGTGTGGGGTCATCGCGCTGCCAAACAAATCGAAAAATCATTGAGCAAAAAACAGAAGCTTGACACATACGATATTCCTGAATGGCGAGATACGGGTGTCTACGAGCCAGACCCGCTTCTGATTGCTCAAGATTTAAGCACGGTGCAAAACGTGATGTGGAACTATGTCGGTTTGGTGCGCGCCAACTATCGATTACAACGCGCCATACGTGAATTGCGCCACTTGGAAACGGAAGTTGAACGTTTTTACCGGGTGAGCAAGTTAACGGATGGGTTGATTGGGTTGAGGAATGCAGTGAGAACGGCCGTTATCGTCACCCAATCCGCCCTCGCCAACAAACAAAGCATGGGCTGCCACTACCGCGAAGATTAGTGTTCAGAAATCTTAAACGCAGATTCAAAAGATTTATGACGCAGATTTCAAAGATTTTTTAGAATTTTTTCAATCTGTGTCATCTACGTCATAATCTGCGTTATCTGCATTTTATTGTTCCTCATCTGAAAATTTTTCGCTGATCACTCGTTCATACCAGCCGGAAAGAGCTTGATACTCGAATACGGCAATAGTTGCGTATTCGGAGGAATTATGCCGTCATCGTTTGTTAACAATCACCTGTATTCAAAGGGCCAGTTTTTTAGCAGCGAAATTGAGCGATTTTTGACGACGCTTCAACAAATTCCTCACAAACGAACTGTACGAACCAACCACCACAATCTCTTTCAGCTGCATTTTTGAAAAGCACATCTGATTGCTTCATAAACTGAAGAAGAAATGGCTGGAAGCCAAAGAAAAAGAGTAGCACGGTGAGGACACACGGCCACAGCCTTCTTAGAAGACCTTGGCACAGTAGGTGGCAATGGTTTGTAACGAACGTTGACGCAGCCTTCATCGGGTAATAATTTCCAGTCGGTTTGTTTCGTAGGTATGACTTCTAGCGCCATATACGATTACCTCAAAGCAAAAACTGTTTTCAATGCCCTGTCAATTTCAAACATTTTTTCAGCGGACAGCTCCCCGCGTATTTTCACAAATCTGAACCGATGGTCTATTGGGCGCGTTTGCAAGCAGTCAGCAACAGATTCTTTTGTTAACCCATTTTCACCAGTTGGTGAAAGCGTGATATTTGTTCTAATGCGACCTTTTTTTTCACGCCATGCTGTAATCGGCACAACCTGAATTACGGGCACTCTAGCATTATAAACATCGTTTGTCACAACCACACACGGCCGTATTTTACCCGTCTCTGACCCCTTAGTAGGATTTAAATCAACATCAATAATCATCCCCCGCCTTAAGATTGTCATTCGGGCCACTCTGCCAATGCTGCTTCTGTCATTTCTTGCAGCTCCGCATCTGCATTATAGAGTTCAGCATACAGATCGGCTGACTGTTCAAGGCTGCGCTGTTCAAACTCTTTTTGAAGTTGAAGCAAAGCCGCCCGCACCATCGTACTTTTATCTTTAAACCCGTAACGCCTGTATTCGCTTAAGAACTCAACCAGGGACGGTGTCAGACTAATTTTCGCTTGTTGCATAACAGCACCTCTTTTAGACCCTAAAACAAGGTCCAGTATTAGGGCATATTATAAAAAACGCGAGCAAAAAGTCAATTCGTTCCCCAAAAATCTGTTTCTTACTCAAATCTGTTGTTGTCGCTCCAAAATGGGAAGAAAACGGTTAGAAGCCGAAAAGAAAGAGTGGCACGGTGTGGACACACGGCCACAGCCATCTTGGAAGACCACAGCGCAGCAAAAGCGCATCTGTAAAATCGCGTTGTTGAAAAATCCCAGGTCTTTCCCGCTCAAGAACTGCAAACAACTCTAGATATTGGTCATGATTTACACAATACTCCAACAATATTTGAACCCGCTGCTTATTACGTATGGTTGAGGTCATATCGTTGTAAACAGGCCGAAAATAATCAAACAAGAATACACTTAGTTCATCGGCACTAAATTTTTCAATTATGAATTGTCGGAGTAACGCGGTATCAACTTTCATTGGTTGCTTCTTTATTCTGGAATAATTATCAACACCGCAATTTTACCAGACAATTGTATATTTGGGTGGAAAGAAAAAACGTGGCTCGATAAAGACACACGGCCACAGCCTTCTTGGAAAACCGCAAAGCAGCAAAGGAAAAGAAAGCCAATAACGTTACATGGTATGGTGAGGACACGCAATCACACTCCATTGGAAGACTATTAAAGTAAATATCCAGTCATCAATTTACAGATTTTCAGATATACGCTTCTGAATCAGTTTTACAATTCTTTGTTTCAACATCTGAGCGACGTCAAAACATTTATATTTTTCAAAAATAATTACAAGGGCTTCAGGTGAATTAACTTCCGCTAGAATTCCATGTATTGTCCCATCGTTCATCCAATCTACAACTTCCAATCCCGTAAAAGCATTAGCCATAATTTGCCCCGAATACCAAAAAAATTCGCAGTAAGCTAAGCACAAACTATATAATTCATCGCCCAAATATGGCCATAACTTTTCGATCTCCACTTTATGCATCACGATTGTGTTAAGGCTGTCAAGAATAGACTTTATGTTAAAATCTGGGGGTGGGTAAAAATCTCGGTCATTCCACCTTAGTACTCTACTATGCTCATCCTCTATAGCGACAATATGTTTCCAGGCAAAATCCAAAGCACTCAAATGCTTATCTGACAAAGTTAAATGTTCAGAATTAGATTTTGTAACATGTGTGAAGTTTGGATGATTGGGATTATGTTTACTTTTATTGTTAGGGTTTATGAAATCGCTTTGCGCAAAATCAGGCCGCTCCCGTTTCAATGCCGCAAACAGGTCGGGGTATCGACCATCTCGTCTACAACGCTCCAACAGTACTTCAATCCGCTCACTCAACAGCATTCGCGGCGGAATATCATTAAACACCAGCGGAAAATAGTCTGCCAGGAAGGTGTTAAACTCTGGCACATTAAATTTTTCGCTTAAATATTTTCGCAGCAACGCGGTATCAACATTCATAAGTCACATACTTTTGCACGATTGGCAATCAATACCACTATTTTACCAGACATAACCGCAAGTGCGACACGCAAATCGCAGCACATGTCGTGGGGATTTCTCGGAAGACCTACTAAGAAAGCTGTCATTCCGAACGCAGTCTTCGGAGTGAGGAATCTTGCTTCGAGTCAGTCATTATTCCCCGACCTCAAAGCAAGATTCCTCGGCAGACCTCGGAATGACAATTGCATGACAAGTTTCTTCCCTATTCTGTGCTGGGTCTTCCCGGCATAGGTTACTCGAAATGACATGGGGTCATAAAAAAACGGCCGTTTCCCCCAAAACGGCCGTTTTATTCACAATTCACCATTCCCTACCCCTCAACCACCACAATCTCCTGCGGCTGTGCCTCGCCCGATACATCTGGATTGTAGTAGTCGTAGGCGTTGCTCGCCGGGGTTTGGGCGCGGAGGGGGAACTTGGCGGTGAGCCGGTAGCTGAAGCTGAACGGCTGGCCGTGCTGCAAGTTGCCCAGATAAACCAGCACCTGCCGTCCCGTCAGTTCAAACCGCTCAAAGGTGGTCACGTCTGCATTCGGGTCGCGCTGCTTCGAGGCTTCCACCAGCGTCGTCAAATCCTCAGTGTTGACCGCGAATCCGGGCGGGATGCCCAGGTCAATCAGCGCCCAGTCCGTGCGTGCGCCTTCCTCATTCAGTGTCACCGTCACATCAACCGTCACACTGTCGTCTACCACGAGTTCAGTGCGGTCGTAAGTTACGTCAATCGACACCAATTCCTGTGGTTCGACAAGTTGTGGATAGGTGGACAGCACCTCCCAGGGGAGGTAGAAGCTGTTGGTGACTTGATACATCAAATTGCCTTCACCCTGCCAGTCGATGCTGACCACATTGTCACCCAAATTGATGTCGTCATACGTGACCATCTGCACCACGTCGAAC
>QQUD01000054.1 GCA_008501785.1 Chloroflexota bacterium | reverse complement strand
ACTTGCTTTCAATTCGCCCCATTTCTTAATTTGACTTTCGCAGCGCAGAATGTATTCGTCTATTGGGATTTCGAAGCGGTCAATCAGGTCTGGTCGATTTCGCTTGATAAACCAGGGAACATATTCCGAAAAATGTTCGCTGGACTCGGTGACAAAATAGCCCATCCGCTTCAGCATTTCATATCGAACGGCATCTGAGGTGCTTTCACCTGTGTTGTGCAGTCGATGGGGCGCTTTTTGATTGATGACCTTGCGAATTTCAGGATACAGGTCTTTTCCTTCGCGCTCGAATTTGAGGTAGAAGGCCATGTGGTTGATGCCTGCACAGAGGTAATTGATTTCATCGATTGGCACATTGATATCGGTTGCAAGCTGAACGGCCGTTCCCTGCACACTATGACACAAACCAATTGTTTTGATCGACGTTGCTTCTGCAATCGCCCAACAGTTCATTGCCATCGGATTCACATATTGTAAAAACAGCGCGTTTGGACACAATGCTTCCATGTCGCGGCAAATGTCTAAGAGCACTGGAATCGTGCGTAAACCACGCATGATCCCACCAATGCCTAAGGTGTCTGCGATGGTTTGTTGCAGACCATACTTTTTCGGGATGTCAAAGTCGATTACCGTGCTGGGTTTGTATCCGCCAACTTGAATCATGCAGATTACATAATCAGCACCATCTAATGCGGTGCGGCGATCCACAATGGATTCAATCGTTGGGTTGGCATTGAGCGTTTGGGCAACCTTGTGTGCGACGATTTCGGAAGTGCACAGCCGATCTTCATCAATATCATGCAAAACAATGTGACTTTCCATCAATTCAGGAAAGCTTAAGATGTCTCCCAACAGATTTTTAGCAAAGACTGTGCTGCCAGCCCCAATCAATGTAATTTTTGGCATGTTGAAACCCTCAATTTCGTTCGTTTTCCAATCGCATTTAGATTGGTTGATTAACAAAAACCACTATTATACTCTAATTGCTAAGCTAAAAATGTGCATTTGACACTGAACCAAAACATATCTGAGGGCTTAGCTGAACACCTTTGGGAGGATAATGTAAATTTTTATGCTTTTACGATAATGTGTGGGGTAGGGGATGGGAAAGCTCTCAAAATTGGACGGGAAAAAGTTTTGGGAAAATGGGTTGATTGAACATATTTAGGGAAAACCTGCTCTGTCTCTACAAACATAAGCACACAAATTCTTTGCTTATGAAATGGCAAGAAAGGTTTTCCCTATCTGGTTTTAATATACCTTCTGTTTTATTTTAGATTTTATGACACAGCAATAATGCGAAATCTCATCACGCCGTCTGGCGCATTGATTTCAACATCATCACCAATCGTATGATTGATTAGGGCACATCCTAGTGGGGATTTGTTTGATATGAGTCCTTCGCTGGGATCTGCTTCAGTGGGACCGACAAGCGTATACGTTTCCAGGTCCGCACCTTTTTCTTGAATAATCACCGTACTGCCCAGACGTATGATGCCATCTATTTCACCCGGTTGAATCAGTTCAGCATTACGCAGGATGTGCGTTAAATCTTGAATACGGCCGTCTACAAAAGCCAACTCATCTTGGGTAGTAATATATTCCGTATTGTCAATCTGGTCACCACCAGTCATAGAATCACGCAAACGCTCAACAACTTCTGGCCTTTTTGTATTTCTTAAGCGTGAAATTTCGGCTTCAATTTTGATAATACCCTTTGGTGTAATAAAGACACTCTCTTCAACTTGTTCCATTAACATATAATGAACTCCCAAAAAAGAACGAGCCACTTCTCATTCCTGAAGTGGCCTGCTAACAATGACTCGCTAAATTTGCGGTTTTTAGTTAGTCTCACTCTTCATAATCATCGCAGTAATCATCAAACGTCCAATCCAGTTTCAAAGGATTGAGCTGATACACTTGTAATTCGGTCTCACATTCTGGACAAGTAACAGCTTGGTCCAAAAACGGTGGCTTATTGAAATTGATTTTCACACCACAGGCAGGGCATCGTGCAACATGTACTTTTTTGACTAACTCAGCCATGAAATAGTTCTCCTCACAACTTTTTGTGTCAACTGATTTGTACAATATTAATTGGGGAAATAATAAATGCTGTAACTATGTCTAGCATCGGCAAAATGATGGATTTTGATACGTCAAATGACGTAAAAGATTGAGATTAGATGGGATTATTCATCATCTAACAAGATGACATCTGGCTGTAATTGTGTGACACGCTCGACAGCTTCTATGCCGTTAACGGCCGTTCCCACCACTTCCATATCTTTGTGCGTGCCAATCAAGGTTTCTAAACCCTTACGCACCACTGCATGATCATCAGCTAAAAAGACATGAATCCTTTCACTCATCAAATGCTCCTAACATATCTGATGGCAAGTGTACACGCACTTCTGTTCCTTGCCCAACTGATGAATGATAGGTGATTGTGCCACCTAGACTTTCTATTCGTTCGCGCATACTAGTGTTCCGACAAACAAATTTTGACGGGTAAACAGTCAAGTCGGAACACTTAAACTGAAGCAATTTGCGACAATTCTACCCGTCAAAAGATGTTTGCTTCAGTACTAGTTAATCCTAAACCACTACGTTCGGCAGCCGTTTCCAGATCAAATCCAACGCCATTATCAATGATAGTTAGGGTGATATTGCTGCTGGTATCTTGACGTAAAAAAACACGGACTTCACTGGCATTGGCATGTTTTATGGTGTTGTTGAGCGCCTCTTGCGCCACATGATAAAGTTCCTTTTCCACTTCATTGCTTATTTCAAGTGTTCCTTCAATAACCAGATGATTGCGCACACCAGCACGCCCCTCAACTGCATTGAGCCGGTGTTGTAGTGCACGGATCAAGCCCTCTTTTTCCAGCACCGATGGGCGTAGTTTATGAACCAGCAGCCGCATTTCCTTGAGTGCTTGCTGACCGGTTTCTAGCACATCGCTAAAAAGTTGCCCTGCACGTTCATGTTCCCCGGACTGGGTTAAGTTTCGCCCGGCCTCGGCAAAAAGAGTCACGCTGTAGAGCGATTGGGTCACAGAGTCATGTAATTCTCGTGCCAGACGATTCCGTTCTTCTAATACTATCAATTGTTCAGCCTGCTGACGCAAACGGGTGTTTTCTACAACCACGCCAAGTTGTTCGCCGACAGAAGTCAGCAATTCCATTTCTTCTTGGGCAGCGTATCGTGATAGATCGTCTCCCCAAACGGTCAGCATCCCGCGAACCAAATTATTAGCAACAATGGGTACGGCAATACAAACATTTAGTTTGCTGCTAAAGGCTAAATTTGCTGAACGAGGATCTTTACTCAATTGAGGAATAAATAGTGGTTCATTGTTAATCGCCACTCATCCCCACAGCTGATTTTCTTGCATATTGATTTGAAGTAAAGCTGCCACTGCTGCTGAGGGTAAACCTTGACGGGCAGACAAACGAAGCATTTCGCCTGTTTTGTCAAGCAGATGAATGGCGCCTACTGTTGCTTTGATTGCTTTCAGTACGCTCTTTAAGGCACGCGTAATCGTTGTTTGTAAATCACTGGGGGCGCTGGCAACTTCTAGAATATCATACAATGCTGATAATTTGCGGGTGCGGTCAGCAACGCGCTGTTCTAACAGTTGAATGGCCGTCATGCGTTCTGAATGATCGGTGACAAATCCTTCCAGCAATTGGATGATGCCATCGGGTGCAAACACCGCTTCGCCTCTGTCAAGTACCCAGCGTTCTTCTCCTGAAGCAGTTATCAAGCGGTAGACGCATTGGTAAGCTTCCCCTTTGTCTACGGCAGCTTTTATTATTTGAAACAGGGATGGTTTGTCGTCTGGATGGATGAGATCGGCGTATTTGAAACGGCCGTTTCCCACGAACTCTGCTGGCGCATAACCGGTCAACTCTTGACAACCGTGACTGACAAACAGCAGTGTATGTTGATTATCGTGAGCACAACGGTAAAGCATCCCTGGCAGCACATTCAATAAAGCTGTTAAATCAGGGCTCACAACTTGGGAATCATGGGAACCGTCATTTTCTGATTCTTTATCTATCACACAATGTTTGTACCGAAAGTGATCAGATTGAGAAAATCCAGGATACCAAACTCAGGACAAACAAACTCGTCACCTAAATGAGGTTGCTTTTTAAGGTAAATACGTGCATCATATTCAATGCATCTGCATGTAATTGGTAGATCTCCGTTCTGATTCAACAAACTTTTACCTCAACTTTGTTCTAATCAATATGTTTGCAGGGTGTTGGCTAATACAACGATTACAAGCATCCCTGCCTCACCCTTTGCAGAAATGCAGGCACGTTACTTCCAACACTTTATTTGAAGGTAGGCAGTTTGCAGAAACGCAATCATGTCTGGGGAGTGAACGGCCGTTATCGGCCCAAACCCCCAATCAGTTGGCGTAACCACCTCACCAATCTGCGCACTCACCAAGGCGGGAAAATGCGAATCCCTTGTTCCACCACTTCCCAATCTTGTTGAGGATCATGCAGCAAATGTTTCTCAGAATAAAATGTTTTCACAAATTGCCTCAGAGAAAACAAAATCCCCTGACGAATCGTCAGCACAAGCTTTGAATTCGAATCGGGGGATTGATAAAGGATATTTTTTTGATAAAAGTCAACTAATCATCATCATCATCGAAGTCGTCATCATCGAAGTCGTCATCATCGTCGTCTTCGTATGCCCAATCGAGTTCAATTGGGTTTAGCTCAACAACCATGAGCATCGCATCGCAGTGCGGGCAAACAACGGTTTCGTCTAAACGAGGCATTTTTTTGAATGGGATTCTTTTGTCACAATCAATACAAAGAGCTAATAATTTTTGACTAGTTTTAGCCATCAGGTTCTCCTAAAATTGAAATAATTTCCAAGATTGTAGTATGAGTCAAATGGGATTGGATCGGCTAAAAGACGTTTTTTATCTACGTCATTTGACGTAGTTGTCGTTCCACCAGCAGGAACCGCAATCACAATCGACAACACCATCATAATCGTGGCCAGCATCACCACCAGCGGCAAGCGGCTGGGGAAAGGCAGCTGCGAATAGAGGTGGACTGGCAGCTTCGTGTCACTGCCTACAGAAAAAATGTGACGTCAAATTTGTCAAGCGAGGTGGTAAAAGCCGACAAAAATGCGGCCACAATGGCGGGCATCGGTCACATACCATAGGGTGCACCAATAATCAACACCGACCGCCACAGCAGGCCATGAAACGAACTGTTTTTTATTTATCTCGGTCAAATGACGTATCTGTGCTGCGAAAATGGTTTTGTTGGTACCGGCTTTGGTTTTCTCATTCTCTTTTTCACGAACCAACCTCAAAAAACTGCCGAAACGAGTCAAGCAGTCACTTAAATACAACTGTTATTCACGAACAACGCTATTCTTCCAAAATCTTGACCCAAATTGTTGCCGGAATTAGCTGTGCGGTGACGTTTGTAGGCAGCACCACTTGAGGAATCAATTCTTTTTCAGCACCTTGCAGGAGGGTTGACACGTCAACTATCACTTGCACCAATTCAGGATTGGCTTCAATCTCCCACAAGGTCGGCAGCGGGCCACTCAACAGCAGTTCTACCTCAGCCGGATTTGCTGCGTAAGTCGCGCCGTCTATTTGCCCAAACAGATCAACCGTGCGTGTTTGTACCAGATCGCCACTGCGTGGCGTTGCTTCCACTTCTAGCGTCACAACCGGCATCACATTTCCCGCCTGGTCCACCGCTTCAATGCCTGATGGCAAGTCTAACGGCACCTGAATCGTTTGCAGGCCAATTGTCTGGCTGATGTCAACCGGCAGCGTATCGACAAAGCCGCCAATTTCGGCTAACAGCTCGGCACTGCCGCGCAGCGTAACAGTGGTGGGCGTCACACGCAGTCCACTCAACCAATATCCATCAGGCAGGGTGCCATCTGTCACGGGTTGAATGCCAACTTCCTGCGCATTTTGGCGGCGCGTAATGATTAGGGTAATTTGTGCCTGGGCTGGTTCGAGTGTGACGCCAGTCACTTCCTGCCCATTTTCGTCGAGGGGGTGTAACGGCCGTAATTCTCGAATCGTTGCCGTTGCATTCGCCAGTGCCAGCGTCGTATGAACTTTGCTTACGCGGGCAACTAAAGGTTCTGGCCCGCTGATTTTTACTTGATTTGGCAGCGCCGTTGGCACACCAACAACTTGATAGGCAGCTGAAATATTGGTTGGATCGTTGACTTCAACCATAACAGGAAGCGTTATTTGGGTTGACGCCGCCAATTCCAGGTCCAAAATTGGTGGGTTTATCGAAACCACGCGTAATGGGGTAACCCCTGTTTTGATTTGTATTTGCGGCTGGTGCAGACCAGATTCAAAATCTTGCAGCGAGACCACGGCCTGAAAAGCACCACTGTCTAGCGACTCCAACACATCTGATGTTGTTTGTACAACTACCGAAACTGTTTCCGGTGGTTTTGTCACGAGCGTCAGCCCTGCTGGTAGATTCTCAATGCGCAGCGGAATCCGGTCAATTTGCGGACGTTCTGTCGGATTTGTTTGTTCAATGACAAATGTCCAGACTGCCAGCGAAACAAATGCTGCTACCATCAACCAGCCCAAACTTTGGAGTCCAGTTCGCCACTCCAAATTCGAAACTTGATGTCTGCGGGAGATAATCGATTGTTTCAGAATGTTCCAAACCGAATGGTCGTTCGTCCCATTTTGTTGCCCTTCAAAAAAATCTAAAATACGCTGGCGCAAGGCAACGCTGTCTAGCTTTTGGGTTAACTTGCCGCGATATGTTACCGAAATGTGCCCGGTCTCTTCGCTGACCACAATAATCAACGCATCGCTGACCTCACTCATGCCAACGGCGGCCCGATGGCGGGTTCCCAATCGACGATAGGAGGTTAATTTTTGCTCAGTTAAGGGCAGCACACAGCCAGCAGCGGCCACGTGCTCGCCTTGAATGATGACAGCACCATCGTGTAAGGGTGTTTTGTTGAAGAAGATGGTT
>QQUD01000456.1 GCA_008501785.1 Chloroflexota bacterium | reverse complement strand
TTTGTTTAACCTGTCGTGGGACAATTGGTGGCCGCTGATGGTTGCAGTACCGGGTGCAGCGATTTGGTATGCGTGTATGGGTGTGAATCGGGCGGAGAATCATGCAGTGGAAACGGCCGTTTCCGGCCTAGGCCGCTGGATTGGCTTCACCACGATGCTGTTGGGTGGCACATTTTTGTTAGACCAACTCAACATCATCAGCCTATACGGCATTTTCGGCAGTTTCCATTGGTGGGGATTTTTCATTTTGATTCCGGCAGTTGGCTCGTTTGTTGAAGCCTTGCGGCTGCGACGCAAGGGACGTTTTCCTGTGATGGAGACGTTGTTGTGGCTGAGTGGGTTATTTGTGGGGGGAACGGCCGTTAAAGAACTCACCGGCACAAGCTGGCACTACAGCGACCAACTCATCGGCTTCTGGCTGGTCACAGCGGGCATTATTTTATTACTAACATCAAGAAGACGATAGAACACAATGAAAACCATCTTCCCGGAAGTTTTTCATGATAAACCTGAATCGCTAACTAACTTCTGGGAAGATTATGTACAAAGGGAGATATTTCGACCTCAAAATTGTGTCAAAATATCTCCCTTGATATACTCACAATCATGGCGACATTTACACTGACAGGGCAAACATTAGGCAAATATCACATTTTAGAACCATTGGGCAGCGGCGGGATGGCTCGCGTTTATCGCGCCTTTCATCCACAGTTGAACCGGTACGTAGCGGTCAAAGTACTGCGCAGCGATCTGGTTGATGACGACTCGTTTTCCAGCCGATTTAGCCGCGAAGCACAAGCGGTTGCCAACCTGCGCCACCCCAACATTATCCAGGTGTTTGATTTCGACGTGGAGAACGACATCACCTTTATGGTGATGGAAATGCTTGATGGCGACACCCTACACACACGCCTCAACGATTACCGGGTGCGCGGCGAACAAATGCCCTGGGGCGACATGATACGCATCCTGCTTGATGTGCTGGACGGCTTAGCCTATGCCCACGAAGAGGGCATGATTCATCGCGACATTAAACCAGCCAATGTGCTGCTCACCAAACGTGGGCAAGCCGTGTTAGCCGACTTTGGTATTGCGCAAATGGTGGGCGGTACACGTCATACAGTCTCAGGAGCTTTGTTGGGCACGCTTAACTACATGGCTCCCGAACAAGGTCTAAAAAATATTTGTGACGAACGCACCGATTTATATTCGGTTGGCATCGTTTTATATGAAATGCTGACACGCCAGCCACCGTATGATGCAGATACACCATTAGCCATCTTGATGAAGCACGTTAATGATCCGCTGCCGTTACCTCGCTCAGTAGAACCAGCCATTCCTGAACCATTCGAGCGCATTGTGCTCAAAGCGTTGTCCAAACAACCTGAGGATCGCTTTCAAACGGCCGACGAGATGGCCCAAGCCCTGCATACCGCTGCTAAAAATGTGGAGATTGATATTCCTGAAAATATTTCCCTGCCGCTTTCATTTTCCACACCCACCGCTCCTACAGAATCCGTTGCCGTCTTTTCAGGCACATCGCGCGAGCAGTTGGCTGAGATGGAATTCACTGATACGGCCGCGACGGATGCACATTTAGAGCAAACGCTGGCAGATGATATTGCGGCATTGAAAGCAGCCGAGTCACCACTTGTAGTTACTGGCACAACAGGAGCAACTAAAATAAAAGAAGCGCCATCAAAAAAACTAACTGTTGCCCAAGCTATTGTGAACAGCATCGGGTTAACAGTTGGTGGCAATATGTTGATGGTGATGTTGATGGGATTCAACAGCCAAATTTGGAATAAGGGTTGGCCGGTTGAGTTATTTTTGGTGGCGGGAGCTATGGCGATGTTGATGACGGCCGTTTCCTCCATCTGGCTCCTCATTCCAACTTACATCATTTTGGGTAATGGCCTTCTTTTCATCTACTATGCTGGCACGGGTAACTGGGAACATTGGTCATTCCTCTGGCCACTCGAAATTTTCATCATTCTGGGTACGGTGTGGCACACCATTAACCTGGCGCAGGATAGGAAAACGGCCGTTCAAAAAAGCCAACAGATTGGCTCCCTCACCCTTCGTCGTGCGCTCATCGCCGCTGGCATTGCCATTTTGATGGGCTTATTCCTCTCATAACGATAAATCCAAATTTTTAACATAGGTTAACTTCATTACTTTCAATAGGTTAACTTTATTGTTGCGCAGCAGTTAACTTCAAACTTAACGTCCTGGTCTTGTTTCAATCACATCATTCCCGATAATAAAAGCAACTCTGCTTGGTAAATCGTTAATTAAAAGGTGCGACGCACCTAATACGGTGGAGCCACCCACCAAAACAGTTGGAGAGATAGATGGCAGTTGGCGAAATGGTCAATGTGCGCCGCACACCATTGCATAGCGCACGTCGAAAATTTAATTGGGAATGGCCGCAATGGTCACTTTTTAAACTGGCACTAATTTTTGGGGCAGCCGTGGTTGCCGTCCTCATTTTTATTGTGCCTGCTTATTTACTCATTCGCACAATGGGTGCTGGCACCGATGCGCTGGAGACGTTTACGAATCCTCGCACCTGGGAGATTTTGGGGAATACGCTGCTGCTGTCTGGATCAGTGACGATGGCAACGGCCGTTATCGCCATTCCTCTTGCCTGGTTAACCACCTGCACCGATTTACCGGGCAAAAAAGTATGGGCAGTGCTGCTGGCATTACCGCTCGTCATTCCCAGCTACGTCGCCGCCTTTTTATTCGCATCTATTCTCACGCCTAAAGGTTTACTGCAACAATTTCTGCATCCATTGCTTGGCATTGAAAAATTGCCTGATTTTTACGGTTTCCCAGGCGCATTTTTTGTCTTAACTTTGATTGCTTATCCGTACACATTCTTAACCGTGCGTGCTGCGCTTTCCAAAATGGACCCGTCACTGGTCGAAGCAGCTCGCAGTCTAGGCCAAACCCCATTGCAAGCGTTTCGACGCATCACGCTGCCCTATTTGCGTCCTTCCATTCTCGCAGGCAGTTTGCTGGTTGCACTGTACACGCTGCGTGACTTTGGCGCAGTGACAATGCTGCAATACAGCACGTTTACACGCATCATTTACAATCGCTACCTCGGTTACAAGCTGGACACGGCGGCGGCAATGGCGATGGTGCTGGTGGTGATTACGGCCGTTTTCCTTACCCTCGAACACCGCAGCCGAGGACGCGCCCGCTATGCCCGCACCTCCATTGGCGTGGCACGAAAACCGCAGCCAACATCGCTAGGTAAATTCAAAATTCCCGCGCTGGCATTCATGAGTTCGGTTGTGTTTGTGGCGCTGGCTGTGCCCGTGGGCGGCCTGGTTTATTGGTTTGGGCGCGGCTGGCAGCAAGATTTCTTGGTCAATGACCTGAATGCGCCCTCCAGCAACGTCGAATCACTCATCAACTTAGTCGAACCGGCACTCAATTCATTCACCGCCTCTGCATTGGGCGCAATCTTAGCCATTGCGTTTGCGCTGCCGATTACAATTTTGGCGGTGCGCTACGCTGGCAAAGTGAGCAGCTTTTTTGAGCGTATCACCTATGCCAGTTTTGCTTTACCAGGCATTGTCGTGGCATTGGCCTATGTTTTTTTTGGCACGCAATATGCACGTCCACTATACCAAACGCTGCCCATGCTGCTGGTCGCTTACGTCATTTTGTTTATTCCACAAGCTGTTGGCGCAGAACGAACAGCGTTGTTGCAAGTGTCGGCAAGTATTGAGGAAGCAGGACGAAGTTTGGGAAAACGGCCGTTTGCTGTCTTCCGCCAAATCACCCTGCCACTCGTGCGCTCTGGCATCATCGCAGGCGGCGCACTCGTCTTTCTCACTTGCATGAAAGAACTACCAGCCACGCTTATTCTCAGCCCACTTGGTTTCCACACGTTGGCCGCTGAAGTATGGTCCAACATCAACGAAGCCTTCTTCGCCCGCGCCGCCGCACCGACGTTGTTATTGCTGCTGCTGTCGTCAGTTCCGTTGGCGCTGTTAACGTTAAAGGAACGAAACTAAAAAGTTTAATGTCATTTCGAAGTCTTCCGAGAAATCCCCACAATCTGTACCATAAAGGGGTAGGGATTCCTCGGCGGACATCGGAATGACGTGTCAAAAAAGTATGAACCCCACAGTCATCACCCACGCCCTCCACAAATCGTTTGAGAACCAACCCATTGTTGTCGATTGCGGCTTTCAAGTGATGCCCGGAAATATTTTGGCATTGCTGGGACCGAGCGGCTGTGGCAAAACGACGACGCTGCGACTAATTGCCGGTTTTGAGCAGTTGGACAGCGGCTCGATTGAAATTGATGGGCAGTTGGTGGCAAATCCCCCCCTCCACGTCCCCCCCGAAAGACGCAGAGCAGGCATGGTTTTTCAAGATTACGCCATTTTCCCGCACCTGAGCGTGGCGGATAATGTGCGCTTTGGGTTGGGAAAAGGCAAAACGGCCGTTACCCGCACAGCCGACATGCTCGATTTTGTAGGATTGGGTGACAGCAGCGACAAGATGCCACATGAACTGTCTGGCGGGATGCAGCAGCGGGTAGCGCTGGCACGAGCGCTGGCTCCCAATCCATCGGTGCTGCTGCTGGATGAGCCGTTTTCAAATTTAGATGCGGCGCTGCGAGTCGAAGTCCGTGCTGAAGTGAAGCAACTGCTGAAAACTAGCGGTACAACCGCCATTTTTGTGACGCACGATCAGGAAGAGGCACTTTATTTGGGTGATGAAGTAGCGGTAATGCATAACGGCCGTATCGAACAAATCGCTGCCCCCGAAATCATCTTCCACCAACCAAGCACCCGTTTTGTAGCGGAATTCGTCGGCCACACCGATTTTTTGGACGGGCACGTGCAAGAAAACGGCATCGCCACTTCCCTGGGGCTGCTGCATCAAGAATCAGAGTTGGCAGCGGGAACGGCCGTTTCTATCATGCTGCGTGCCGATGATGTGCATATTGTGCCAAATGTGGGGGGAAACGGCCGTATCCTAGACCGCCAATTCGTAGGCATCGCTTACGTCTATCGGGTGGGGTTGGCCGATGGTACGGTGCTGCACAGTTGGCAGTCGCATACCGTGAATTTGGGGATGGGAACGGCCGTTAACGTCAGTTTTAACGACGATCATGAGCTGGTTGTTTTTCACAAAGACATTGCTTAAAAAAATACTTCGTTTTTAATCCGTCGGTTTACTTGCTGCCAGCACTTCCTGTGACAAGTCACACGCCCGTCGGGCGATGTAATCAATCATGCGTGAAAAGATGATGCCGTGTAGCGGATAAATGCCATACCAGTACAGCAGGCCAAACAAGCCTTTGGATGCAAAGTACGCCGTTTGCACCAAATTTGTGCGACCATCAGCTAGCGGATTAGCCTCAAATTGCAGCCAACCCCGCCCTGGCAGCTTCATTTCGGCCCGTAAGCGCAGCAGTTGATTGGGTTCAACTTGCTCAACCCGCCAAAAGTCAAGCGCTTCCCCCTGCCGCAGTTCATCTGGATGACGGCGCCCACGACGCATACCAACCCCGCCCACCATCCGATCTAAGATGCCACGCAGCACCCACAGCCAGCTAAAAGGCGGCCAACCTCGTTTGCCACCCAGACCGGTAAAGGCACGAAAAACGGCCGTTTGTGCCACATCTACCGTTTTCTGCCTACGTTCAATCAGCATGCCTTGTTCTTGCGTCAAGTAAACCGGTTTGACATCGCCTTGACTGGAAGCGATGGCATCGCTCCACAGCGTTTCGATGTCACCGTATTCGATACGGGCCAGGGCCAGGGTAACGGCCGTATCAAATCCCATCGGCTCAATGTCAGGGAAAATCGTCCTCGCAGACAAGTCATTCACAACCATCTCATTACGCAGCCCTTCGATGAGCGGTCTGGCAACGCCAGCAGGCACCGGTGTCATCCAATGCACCCAATAGGACGAAAGAAGCGGTGTTAAGACCGGCACAGGAACAATAGTTCGTTTTAATCCACGAATTTTAGCGTAGCGCAGCATCATCTCGGCGTAAGTCAACGCGTCCTCGCCACCAATTTCGATAATTTTGCCGTGACTGGTCGGGGTCGTCAGCGCAGCAATCAGATAGTTGAGAACATCGCGAATGCCGATAGGCTGTGCTTTGGTAAACACCCACTTTGGCGCAATCATCGCAGGCAAGCGCTCGGCCAAATTACGCATCATTTCAAAAGAGAGGCTGCCAGAGCCGACCACCATCCCGGCGCGAAATTCGGTGACAGGTACATTGAACTGGCGCAATGCATCACCCGTGGCTTGTCGTGAACGGAGATGTTCGGATAGTTTGCTATCTGGATCACCTAATCCACCTAAATAGATAATATTTTTAACGCCTGCTTCAGACGCAGCACGCGCAAAATTTTCTGCCGCTTGAACATCACGGTGGCTAAATTCATCATTGCCGCTCATGCTGTGGATAAGGTAGTAAGCCGCATCAATGCCGGTCATTGCGTCTGCCAATGTGTCGGGGTCCAGCACGTCGCCAATGGCTATTTCGACCTGGTTTTGCCAAGAACGGCCGTTTAATCGATCCGCACTACCACGCACCATAACACGTACAGTTCCCCCTGCTTGCAGCAGTCGCGGCACCAGACGCCCCCCAACGTATCCGGTGACACCTGTAACCAATATGCGACTATCAGAGAACTGTCGGTCATTTTTGAAATCCATCGAAAACTCCAGCATTTTGTGAAAAGAACAAATTCATCTTGCAAATCAATAATTTGTCCATGTATTGTACATATATTCACCAACTTTGTCCAGCAGGACTTCTGCATTATCATTGTGAGACATTTTATAAGCAGACAACATGCCGCTGCGCGGCACCAGCAAATGAATGAAAATTTGTAGGTCGATTTTAATGGAAGTTAAATAAATAATCAGGTAATAGAAAACTACAAAATGTGGCCCTGTCATTCCCGCGCAGGCGGGAATCTACTCGACTACGTCATGGATTCCCGCCTGCGCGGGAATGACAAGTTCCCT
>QQUD01000922.1 GCA_008501785.1 Chloroflexota bacterium | reverse complement strand
GGTTGTTGGGCAACGAGCGTCATTGGTTGGCCTTGAGCACCAAGGTACAGTCGCATCTCATCACCATAAGTCACGAACGCTTGGTACCACTTGCCTGGTTCGATCGTTACGTTGGTATCCCAGAACCCGTTGTGATATTGAACATCGAGGCTGCCATCTTTCGGCGTGTCGTCTGTTTTGGCTGGATCATCGTAGCCAATGATCAATGAATGCCCATATCCCCCACTGACGTCGCTGTCCACAATCGAGTGCTCGCCAGCAATATCATCGGCGCGGAACCAGACCGAGAAGGTGAGCGGTTTTTTGTTGCTTCCCTCATTGGTTTCGATGTAATCATCAACGCCGTCAAAGAGAAGGGCACCATTTTCATTGCCAAAACGGTCTGCGGTTGGGGTCGGGCCTCCATGACTTGTCCCAGTTGTAGTTTTCAGTGCCGTATCGGATATAGAGTCTTCGATTGAGCCGTTGTCGAGTGAGTAGATAGAGACAGGCGCGAAGCCAGCAAACACCCCTTGGTCGGCTGATGCGCTGGGGTCAGTCTGAGCTACACAATCACAGGTCGGCTCTGAAGGCGATGGTGGAGCTGGTTCCACAGATGTGCAAATTTCCTTACCGACAGACGCATCGGCAAGTGCTGAGAACGCATTCATGGCCAAAATGTCGTTATTGTTTGTCACATCGGGGCCATCAGAAAGCGTTACCTTTGTCCCCCCGGTTTGTATCATATTAATGTCTGCGGTCAGAAAGTAATTACCCGTGTAGATGACAATAGGCTTGTTATTATCATCCGTACCCGTTTCGTGAACGGCAAGGACATTCTCGGTTGTTACGCCCGGCCCTGAAAAATAAGCGCCTTTACCACCAGCCATCTCTAAGCGACTGTTTGACCCTAGAGCGCCATTACAGTTAAGTGGATTGGTTGCCCCTGTATTTGTAAGAAAACCGTGTGTATCGGTGTCTGTCGTTACGGAAAAATCGAGCAGCGCACAAACGGGATCGTTTTCTTGGGTATCGCAACCAGCTACTACCTGACCATTGGTTTCTGTTACCCAATTTTGTAGTGCGGTCAACTCTTCAGGCGTGTAATCATTATCACTTTCAAAACCAGAGAACCAAATATTACATTCCTTGTCTAGAATCGTTTGCTTCGTAAACTCATCGCCTACGTCAATATAATTAAAATCATAATCACCATATGCGCCATTCGGGCCAAAATTAGCCTCGTTGTCTAGTTTGGCCCGCAAGCTGGCAGCGTTATCTCCGAGAATGTTGTAAAAATTTGTGCCGTTATGGCTGCAGACATTGATGGTGGTGCTGGTTAAGGTAAGTGTCAACCCACTTTGGATCGGGTCTCCATTTTTCGTGAATGTGGGTTGATCAATAACTGTTACAGTCGGTGCCTCAGTTTGAGCGTATACAAAGCTGCTGCTTGCCATCACGAGCAGCGCAAGTGACAGCAACAGTGCCAAATTTCGTTTGTTGTGCACAGAATCCACAAACAAACGGCTAAGCGAATAAAATCTGTTCTTCATTAGATTGTCTCCTTATCATAGATATACAAAATAGGTTTTTACAATTCATCGGCGTTTGCAGATGATGAGGTGAATGTTACAGATCAAGCGCTTCCAAAGCGCTTCCAACGATTTTGAGGTGGTTGGGTGTGGAAGCGTTTATTCACCATTCACCATTCACCGTTCAGAAACGGCCGTTTCCACCCCAATTTGTGACGAGTTGAGTGGGAAGGAAAACGGCCGTAACACCACCCCACGCAAAAAAAGACCCCCAACCAAAGCCAGAGGTCTTTCTATCAATTTTTTTACACCAAGTGAAGCGCTGTTGCTGAACTGAGCTTATTTCCGCACAAGCTGGAACTCTGCGATTAGCTCGCGGCTTTCCCCACGATAAACCGTGAGGTAGTAGGGAGGCTCACTGCTGCTCGCATCTCCAAGTGAAACTTCGATCAAGTCACCTTCCATCACCGCTCCGTTCAGTCCACCAAAATCCACGAGAGTATAGTTAAACCCGGCACTGCTATCCCTCAAGTTTGTCACGGCTATCGATCCTAGGGCGGTCTCTGAACTCTTTGCAATTGGAACGAAAACGTCATCTAAAGCGGTCGCTGAGATATTTAATATGAGGGCGTCTCCGAAATATGATTGCAATGGGTAATAAAAATTTCTTCATTTGTGCGTCTCCTTATCATAAAAATACAAAATAGTTTTTTTACAATACATCAGCGTTTGCGCATGACGTAATGAATGATACAGATCAAACGCTTCCCCGGCCGTTTCCTCCAAATGCGGAGAGTACAATCAACGGTTATAATCAATGTGGAAAGGAACAAAAGTTGGAGGAAATAATGGCAAAATCGATAAAAATTGGCTCAATTATTCATTTACAGAACGAAGGAAATGGTTATCTCGACACACGTGGATTAGTCAGAAACAAACCTGAGTTTTGGAACGTCGCCGGAACAGAAATTCTCTTTGTCACTACAAACGCAAACCGAGACCGAGATCGTGGCTCTGGTAGCTGGCGCATCATTTCAGCCACTGGAAAAAAGGATGGGGCTGATCTCGAATATGGCGACAAAATTCACTTGCTCAATATGTACCCTGGCGCTGGCTATCTTGACTGCTGTGGCTGGGTTGAGCACTTACCTGAATTTAGCCAGTACGCCCCCATCGCCAGATGTGCTGTGTTTACCTCTGATTCCTTTAACCGAGATAATGGAACGGGTCTTTGGGAGATTCAGTCTGATAGTCCTGATAAAGTCGGAACCGTTTCAGAAAGTGCGCACATCCGACTTAAGAATGGATTTCCAGCAGACGGCAAATTTGTAGATGTGAATTTTTCCCAAACAGGAGTATTGATAGCACATGGTGACGTGGCTCAAAATGATGTTTTCAATGATCAGGAAGACCAACTGAAATTTGTCTTTACAAGCACACAAGAAGCAAACATAGCAGACAAATGGAGAATCACCTTAAATGAACCACCAGAAGCAATAAACAATAATCCTGCAAACACCTACTATGTTTGGGGAAAAGAGCGCGAAAAGTGGGTAGATTTTGGGATTTTTGAATTAAGTGGTTATTCGGAGCCTATCGTTGCCCTGAATATTGATTTAACAAAAGAAAATGATGGTTTAGAAGGAACCATCTCTTATAAAGGGAAAGCCCCTGTTACCCTTAAAGCAAAACGGGAACAAAACAGATACAGCATTGAAATGCAGCCACAGAATACAACCAATGAGAGCCAGCCAGATAATGAAACTGATGAAACGCAACCAATCATTGAATGGACACTTGGTGGGCGCAATGACAGAAATATTATTAACATCAATGTGTCTTCCCCTGACAACGGTCATACGTTCAATGGCACCATCAGTTATGAACATGAATCTCCTATCGAATTCAAAGGGCTTCGGGCCACGAAAACGTTGGTCAAAGGAGAATCAAAAACAATTTTGTATGATTTCTTTCAGCAAGGCTTGTGGGAAGCACGGATTAAGAGAATAAAAGAGGCGTTGCAAACGGCCGTTATCGAATTTGATGATGTGCTGGCCTCAATCGAAGAATCATCTATTGAAAAACTGATCGAAATGATCAGTCGTGCAGGCGGAAAAAGCTATACCTATTTTGAAAAAGATTATTATCGGTTAGAAAGAATCAAAAAAAAGGAACCAGCTTACGGTGAGCGTGTGTTAACGCTCTTTCAGAATATTGGGAATGACGATGCAGTGGACACGAAAATCAAAAATGAAGATGCCATTGCAGAAAAAATCGTCCATGATGTGGAGCTAGATCATTTAAATGAAAAGTTAGCGCAATTGCTTAAAAAACAGAAACTTGCTTTACCTTTAGAGATGGCAATGCCTGAGGAATTAGCTCCAGGAGCATCCCCTGATGCGCAGTCAGAGCATAAAAAAATAGATATTGACTTTCAGCTCAAACAACTTCTCAATATTTATACTCTGTGGCTCAGTATGAACGAGTTTTGGGAGACGTTAAGCACACAAGCACGCAAAAGCATTGAGGACTTAAATCAAGCAAATATATTGCCCCCAGTTGATCAAGTACGCGCCTGCTTCCGCCAATTCACCACCGATTTTGAAATTATTCAAAATTGCATCCAACAGCGTCGATGGGTAGAAAATGAAAAGAACGCAGCCAACGAAAATATCCAAGCGACGAGTCTGATTGTGACAGATAAGCTAGCCGCCAGGGCGATGGCTCCGCTAAAAGAATTTATCACAAATGCTGAAGACATTATTCCCATTACCTATTTCAGTAATCGGGTAAATATCCGTCAATTGCCATATACAGACAAATTTATATTTATTGGTTTAATGTATGATCTCACCCAGCCTATCCAAGTGGCTGACCGGAAAGATGAAGAAATAACCACAACACCTTTTGAGTTGATGGCAATCCCACATGAGGTCGGTCACTTTATTTACCGGTATGTCAATCTACCTAAAAATCAACAACACAGTACGCCCTCGACACAACAAACGTATGAAACCTTTGCCACAATGAGCAAAATGTTTGACGATAAACCTTATTATCATTGGTGCGAAGAAATTTTTGCCGATTTATACGGCTGTTTTATTGCTGGTCCATTTGCGGTTTTGGGTATGCAAGCCTTGATTGCCACAGAGGAAAAGCATATGGTGTTAAAGGATGACAATGAACATCCAACCGGAATATTCCGGCCTTACTTCTTATCTGAAATGCTGCGCGTTTTGAGTGATCTGAAACCATCACACTATCAATTTGAAAAGATTGCTAAGCTGTTGGATGCCAACTGGACGGCAATTTTGGAGCGGTGGGGATATGTTGCGGAGAATGTAAAGGAAAACGGCCGTCCTTCTCGCATCCATTTACCCAAAGAGGTGCCCAATCATACGGAATCATTTATCAATGTGGATAAAGCAATGGAATTGGTTAAACCAATAATTGAAGGGTTTGCCAGCGAGTTAAAACGACATGCAACTTTTGGGCCTATTGAAGAAACACCAGAAGGTGAACAGCCTACTAAAATACCATGGTGCATTGGGAATGATTCTACAAATAACACTTTAGAAGATTACATCCGGGAAATTCAAGAGTTAGCCCACTACAAATTGGCCAGTAAACCCATTTCTGACTTTCATCTAAGCTCAAAATCTCAAATGAAAGAAAGCCTCGTGGAAACGATGGCATATGCTTTGAAAGGAAGAATTGAATATATTGGGGAAAATTTGTTCAAACCGATTTTAGATGGATGGGGCGACAAGGGTCCACATGGAACGGGTGGACATATGTAAATAGCTTGCACATAATTTATTCAAGCCGTTCAGCTAGGCGCGGGTTTTTCAACTCGAGATTTAAGCGAATAGCTTGCTCCCTGGCCTCAAGACTTAGCTCGGTTTTGCCCATTTCAGCATAGAGCTTGTACAGATAGAAATAGGAGTACGCTTGCTCAAATGTGTCTCCTAACTCCTTGAAGATGTGTAATCCCGCTAAGAGCAATATCACCCCATGCTCATGTTCCTGTTTGGCTTGATGCAGCAGTCCCAACTGGGTGTTGACCAATCCTTCCCATCGCAGGCTGCCTAATTTTTTGAATTGCTCTAAACAATCATAGCCAACCGCTAATGCCTCATCGAACTGTTGACGGAACTTACAAAGCAAAAGATGTTCAAAGAGTATGGCAGCGTATTCACCTATATCTTTGAGCTGTAAACTGACCTCTGATGCCTTGGTCAGATAATCCTCTGCGGCGTCATATGCTTCCGTTAAAATCATGATGCGGACTAAATAGCGCAATGTTTCGACATAGGTAGGGGTTATTGGCAATTGACGTTGCAAATGGGCAGATTGTTCTAAATAGCGTTGGGCGGTTTGAAAATTGCTGCTATTTTTGAAGTGATGAACAGCAATAAGATTCAGGCTTTGGGCAACCCCAAGCCAATCTTTTTCCTCTTCAAAAATTTGTTTTGACGTTTCAAACAGTTTTAACGCTTCGTTATCTTGCCCCTGTTCACTTTTGATACGGCCGTATAAATACTCCGACTGTGCCACCCCCAAACTATCTTCCAAGCGCATGAAGTGCTGCACCGCTTCCCCTAGATGCGTTTCTGCCACACTGTAATCATTTAGCTCTATCTCAATCTCGCCAAGGCGCAGCAATGCTCTCGCCAGCGCAGGCTGATCTTGCAAAGCCTTTGCTGCTTCCAAAGCCAGCATTAGCCCATGTCGCATATCCTGAAAGCGAATCTGGCGGAACCACGGTTCATCTAGCACTTGCACAAAACTAATCACCTGCTGCCATAATTGATGGGCGTGGGCTTTGGTAACGGCCGTTAACAAATTGCGCCACTCCGGTTGTAACTGGGCGTAATTATTCTGATGGGTGTGGGCGAATTGATAAAAATGATGCACAAAGGCGCGATCAACTTCCAGCGTACGTATCGCCAACTTGTCCGCCGCGAACTGGCGCAGCAAGCTGTGCATCTCGTAACGCTCCAATTCGTGTTGCTGTTGCAGCAGTGATTTTTCGCATAGTAGATCAAGATCGAAGAGGGTGGCTCCGGCTACTTGTGCGGCAGAAACGGCCGTAAACGTCGTCGGAAAAACAGATAGTGCCGCCAGCACTGACACCTCTTCTGCTGTCAGCAATTGCCATGATGTCTCAAACACCGCGCGCACACTGCGATGGCGCGGATCAACGTCGCGCAGACGAGAGCTGAGGAAGTCCAGCGACTGGCCGATTCCTTCGATAATTTGTGGCAATGAACGGCGACGCACCCAGGCTGCCGCCAGCGCAATCCCCAGCGGGGACCCATCCACCAATTCGCAGATTTGACGCACTTGGAACAGATTATCGGCCGTTACCGCAAAATCATCCCGTGCCATTCGTCCCCGCTCGCCAAAAAGTGCTTCCGCCGCACTCATTTCTAACACGCCCGTTGGCAGTCCATCTAATGCTATCACAGACTCTGCCTGAAAGTTGAGTGGTTCACGCGATGTCGCCAAAA
>QQUD01000972.1 GCA_008501785.1 Chloroflexota bacterium | reverse complement strand
TTTACAAGAACTAGACAACCTGCATAGATACGTGGCTGAACAAGCCGCCCTCGTACCTGAGCAGCAGCGAGTGCTGATTACAGCCCACGATGCATTTAGCTACTTTGGCCGTGCCTACGGTTTCCAGGTGCTAGGACTACAGGGCATCAGCACCCAATCAGAAGCCAGCACAGCCGATGTGCAAGAGTTGGTTGACTTTATCGTTGAAAATGAGATACGGGCCATCTTTGTCGAATCATCGGTCCCAGTACGCACCATTGAAGCTGTGCAAGCGGCCGTTTCTGACCGTGGTTTTGAAGTTGAAATTGGTGGCTCACTCTTTTCTGATGCAATGGGCGACACCAATACACCAGAAGGCACTTATCTGGGCATGGTGCGCCACAATATCGACACAATTGTGACAGCCCTCCTTGGAGAATAAACATCATGAGCATTAAAACTGCTGTAAACGTGACAGATTTAACGGTTGCTTACCAAGAAAAGCCTGTTCTTTGGGACATCGACCTGACAGTGCCAGAGGGCATTTTGATGGCAATTGTTGGCCCCAATGGCGCAGGCAAAACAACGCTGATCAAATCGATTTTGGGATTGATTAAGTCTGCCGCAGGGCAAGTATTGATTTATGAACAAACCTACGTCAATCAACGACACCTCGTCGGCTATGTACCGCAGCGCGGCAGCGTTGATTGGGACTTCCCAACCAGCGTACTCGATGTGGTGTTGATGGGACGATATGGCAATTTGGGGTGGTTTAAACGGCCGTCTTCCCAAGACCGCCAACTCGCACTGCAAGCCCTGGAAAAGGTAGGCATGTCTGACTACGCGAATCGCCAAATCAGCCAACTATCTGGCGGGCAGCAGCAGCGCACCTTCCTGGCACGCGCATTGGTGCAAGATGCGCAAGTTTACTTCATGGACGAACCCTTCCAGGGTGTTGATGCCACCACCGAACGCGCCATCGTCAACCTGCTCAAAGAGCTGCGCGCGGCGGGAAAAACGGTCATCGTCGTCCATCACGACTTGCAAACCGTCCCCGAATATTTTGACTGGGTGACACTCCTCAACGTGCGCCGCATTGCCAGCGGTCCTGTAACCGAAGTTTTCACAGAAGAAAATTTACGCAAGACATACGGTGGACGTATTGCTTTTTTGAATGGAAATGGTAATCAGGCATCAGGCATCAGCAATCAACCTCTTATTCTTGCTGAAAGCTGATACCTGACACCTGATACCTAAATACAATGGACTTACTAAACCAACTATTATTCGACTATACAATTCGCACCGTAGCCATGGGAGCAGCCGTTTTGGGCATTGTCAGCGGTGCATTGGGCACGTTTGCGGTACTGCGCCGCCAAAGTTTGCTGGGGGATGCGATGTCTCACGCAGCATTGCCTGGTGTGCTGATTGCCTTTATGCTTACCGGCAGCAAAGCGCCGCTCGTGCTTATCTTGGGCGCAGCTATTGCTGGCGTGCTGGGCACAATTTTCCTACTCAGCATTGTCCGCCTCACACGCATCAAAGAGGACAGTGCCCTCGGCATTATTTTGTCTGTTTTCTTTGGATTTGGGCTGATGCTGCTCACCTTTTTGCAAAAGAATCCCACCGCTAGTCAAGCCGGTTTAAACACTTTTTTGTTTGGACAGGCCGCAACGCTGCTGGAACGTGATGTGATGACGATGGCTGCTGTCGGTGGCGTGGCGCTGGTGATAACGGCCGTTTTCTGGAAAGAATTCAAGCTCCTCAGTTTCGACCGTGATTTCGGGGCCAGCCTCGGCTATCCGATGCAAAGGCTTGACATGCTGCTGACAACACTGCTTGTCATCGCCATTGTCATTGGCCTACAAGCTGTGGGCGTGGTGCTCATGAGCGCGATGGTCGTGGCTCCGGCAGCAGCCGCACGGCAATGGACCGACCGGCTCAGCATCATGGTATTGCTGGCATCCATGTTTGGCGCTATCGCGGGCGTCAGTGGCGCATTGATTAGCAGTTTGGGTAGTGGATTATCTACTGGCCCTGTTGTCGTGCTGTCCATCAGCAGCATCGTTGTTTTTTCGCTGCTGTTTGCCAGCAAACGCGGGCTGGTGTGGAATTGGCTCAAGCGGCAGCGCAACCGCCGCAATTTACGCATGGATGCTGTGCTGGCCGACCTTTTCAAACTGGCTGCCCACCACAACAATCTGCAGCACCCCCATTCCATCGAAGCCCTCCGCGCCATGAACTTCCAACGCGGCGGCGTCCAAAATTCACTCAACGCCCTTTCTCAACGCGGCCTGGTCCAAGAAACCACCCCCGGCGAATGGGCGCTGACCAATCAAGGCGTGATAAAAGCAAAGGACATCGTTGGTAATCGGTAATTTGTAGCTACAAATTACCGATTACCAATTAAGAATATGAACGCTTCAACTGAAATCCAACTAATCGCGGCCGTTGTAGCGGCTGCTTGTGCCTTGCCCGGTGTCTTTTTGGTGCTGCGCAGAATGGCGATGATGAGCGATGCGATCAGCCATACCGTGCTGTTGGGCATTGTGCTTGGCTTTTTTGTGCTGCGCGACCTGGAATCGCCGCTGTTGATTGTGGCTGCGGCCGGAATGGGCGTACTCACGGTCAGCCTTGTAGAACTGCTAAACCGGACTCGCCTCGTCAAGCAAGATGCGGCAATCGGGCTTGTGTTCCCGGCTCTGTTTAGCATTGCTGTTATTTTAATTTCCCGATTTGCGCGTGGTGTGCATTTGGACAATGATGCGGTGCTGCTCGGTGAATTGGCATTTGCGCCCTTTGACCGGTTGGACCTGTTTGGCTTGGATTTACCGCGTGCGCTGGTGGTGATGAGCGTCATTTTGCTGCTCAACATGTTGTTTATTGCCCTCTTTTTCAAGGAGCTAAAATTGGCAACATTTGACGCGGGGTTAGCCGCAGCATTGGGATTTTCGCCAGCGCTGGTCCATTATGGCTTGATGGGGCTGGTGTCGGTAACGGCCGTTGGCGCATTTGATGCCGTTGGCTCCATTTTAGTGGTCGCGCTGATGATTGCACCCGCCGCTTCTGCCTACTTACTCACCGACGATTTGGTAAAGATGCTGTTTTTAAGCGTCGGCATAGGGGTGTTGGGTGCGGTAGGCGGTTTTTGGTTGGCTCGACCATTAGACGCCAATATCGCTGGCTCCATTGCGACTGCAACTGGCATTATATTTACCCTCGTCTTTTTGTTAGCTCCCAAACGCGGCATTGTCGCAATTGTACTACGCCGCTATCGTCAAAAGTGGTCGTTTGCCCAAACAGCACTTGCCATTCACCTGATGCAGCATGAAAATACGCCTGAAATGAAAAATGAGTGCCGGGTTGATCATCTGCATTACCACATGAAATGGGAGCCAAACTTTTCGGTTGAGGTGGTACGCCGTTCGGTACAGCATGGATTTATTGCGCGGGATGGTGGGGATTTGGCATTGACAGAAAACGGCCGTAATTTAGCCGTTGAAGCACTCATGAATTAACAACGTCTCTTATCTATGAAAATCTGTATCCTATTCCAAATTTCTGAAATATGGTTATGATAGTGTCCATGTTAACGATTGGACAATTAGCAAAACAAGTTGGCGTTCGCACTTCAACATTACGTTTTTATGAAGGTGAGGGGTTGTTGCAGCCAAACGGCCGTTCTGAATCAGGGTATCGACTGTACGAAAAAACGGCCGTGCAGCGGCTCAACCTCATCCAACGCGCCCAGCGCCTCGGTTTTTCGCTCGCAGAAATTCGCGCCCTGCTGCAGGCTTGGGAATCTGGCAACCTGAGCGATGACGCCGCCATCAATACCGCCGAAAAACGGTATATGGCACTGGAACAACAAATAACTGATTTACTCATCCAGCAGCACGAGCTTGAACTATTTTTGCAAGATTTGAAACAGCGCCAACGGCAAGGGAACGGTGGCGCATCGGCCGCCTTTGATGAAATGCTGGCCCGCGTATGCGCGAGTCCAATTCCACACCCACCAGCCAACACACTGCTCTACTGGCTGCAAGAACACACCAACTGCGTCCTTACCAGCAGCGCCGGACACGCCATTTTAGACCGGCTGCGCGGCCAACACGTCCACATCTGGCAAGAAAACGAAGTTTACAATATCTTGGTTGTCAGCAAAGACCCAACTGTCGGCCAAGCACTCCAGGAACTAGCACAACTCGAATCCCACTGCGAAACGCATACGAACCCGCTTCCAGAAATCATTCACAACGAGGAAGGATTTCACATGGTTGTGCGTGGGGATAATGCATTTATTTTTGCAAGGTTGTTTTTGGCACTTGAGCAGCAAGCGTGAGGGGAAAAGGTGCAAAGGGCAAGGGGCAAGGAGGAGGCTATTTCTTCCCTGCCCCTTGCCCCTTGCACCTTCTTATGCATTCAATTCAATAAGCGCATTAGCGCGTGCTTTTATCGTTTTCACCATCTCATTCAGGCCCGTTTTGCGAGTGGGGCTGAGGTGGTTTTCGAGATTGAGTTGACTGAAGAAGCCTGGAATGTCAAGGTCGAGGATTTGTTGGGGGGAACGGCCGTTAACCAAACTCAACACAATCGACACCAACCCCTTCACAATCGCCGAATCACTGTCCCCAATAAAACTAAGCGTCACTGGCTTCATATCACTCACATCCATCCGAATCCAGACACCACTTTGGCACCCTTCAATCCGATTCTCTTCCGTTTTATCCGCAAACTCCATCACTGGCAGTTCGCGACCCAAATCAATTAAATATCCATACCGATCATCCCAGGAATCCAACCAGGAAAAATCTTCAGCAATTTCTTCAGGAGTCATGTCATACCTCAGTCGTTAGTCTTGTAGTCTTGTGGTCATTCGTCCTATGACCATATAGAATAACTTTTAACAATTATAACGCCTCATCCCACACCTTGCACCCTCCCCTTGCCCCTTGCATCTTTGCCTCTTGACTTTAAAGGTGGGTTGAAGGTGTATCATTGGCACACGTAGGGCAAGACGCTGTCTTGCCCGGACAAAACAGCGTTTTGTCCTACGAATTTAACAACTGCGCGAATACAGCGAGAACAATGTAAATGAATGAACAAACAATCAACAATGAATTTACCTTTCGTATCATAGGGATGGACTGTGCAAGTTGTGCGCAGTCAGTAGAAAATGGCGTGGCTCGGCTGGATGGCATCGATGTTTGCCAGCTTAATTTCACGACTGAATTGCTGCGTATTGAAGGAAGCACGTCAGCAGAAGAAGTCATCGCCCGTGTCAAATCTTTAGGATACGAGGTGGCTGATCCCAACGACGATCAGGTCGGAGACAACACAATCGATTCAGGCCAGCAAACATTTTGGCAATTTTTATGGCAGCGCTGGGATACACGACTGGCTCTAATTGGTGCAATCTTGATTTTGCCAGGACTACTTTTTAACGAATTGCTGCCGATGTTGGAATTAGAAAACCCGCTGCTCAATATTACCTCGATTGGAGCCATGATTGTTGCCGGGTATCCGATAGCACAAAGTGCATGGCGCAATTTGCGCATTAATCGCGAAATTAGCATCAATTTATTGATGACAATCGCAGCAGTGGGCGCGGTTATCATTGGCGCATACACCGAAGCCGGGTTGGTGATGGTGCTATTTGCCATTGGTGAGGCGTTGGAAGGGTACACGGCCTCGCGTGCGCGGAATTCAATTCGCACATTGATGCAAGTTGCGCCACAAGAAGCAACTGTGCTGCGACCATGTATCGATTGTGCTGGGCATTTGGGTCAGGATGGTTACACGGGCGGTCCGTGCCCATTTTGTGGGCTGGAAGAGCAGCATGTTGCGGTTGAATCGCTGCAAGTTGGTGAGACTATTTTGGTCAAACCTGGGGAACGGATTCCGATGGACGGCCGTATTCTCAGCGGCCAGTCCACCATCAATCAAGCCCCCATCACGGGCGAAAGTAATCCGGTAGAAAAAAGCATAGGGGCAGACATATACGCCAGCAGCATCAATGGCGAAGGCGTGCTAGAAATCGAAATTACCCATCTGGCCGCCGACAACACCATCAGCCGCATCATCAAAATGGTTGAAGAAGCGCAAGCACAAAAAGCACCTGCCCAACGAATCGTAGATAAATTTGCCAAAATTTACACACCAATCGTTGTTGGACTAGCTGCCTTGATTGCCATAGTGCCTCCCCTCTTTTTTGAACAGCCATTTTGGAACCCTGATGCCAATACCCAAGGATGGCTCTACCGGGCGTTGGCACTACTGGTGGTTGCCTGTCCGTGTGCGCTGGTCATTAGCACACCCGTAAGCGTGATTAGCGCAATTAGCAATGCCGCCAAACATGGTGTTTTGGTCAAAGGTGGCGCATTTTTGGAAATGATGAGTGGTGTGAAAGCAGTGGCAATGGACAAAACCGGCACGCTTACACGCGGGCAACCAACCGTAGCCATGCTGCAATCTGTTACCTGCGCCGCCTTAGCCAACGAGCCTTGTGAACCTTGTGCCGACCTGCTGGCCTGGGCCAATGCAGTTGAGCAGCACAGCGAGCATCCGCTGGCACAAGCGATAACGTCCGCTTCCATCCATCATGGCGTCAACAAACGTTATCCGGCTGCAACTGATATAAAAGCAATGACCGGACATGGTGTGACCGGTCAGGTAAATGATCAGACTGTCACAATTGGCAATCACCGCTATTTTGATGATGCCATTGCCCATTTACCACAGCAATGTGCAGCGATTAAAGCCGCAGAAGCCAATGGCTACACGACGATGATGGTCAGCGTAGGTGGCAATTATCAGGGCTATATCAGCACGAGCGATCAGGTGCGGCCTACCAGCAAAACGGCCGTTTCCGCTCTCCATGCCCTCGGTGTCAAAACCGTCATGCTCACTGGCGATAATGCTGCCACTGCTGCCCAAATCGGCGCAGAAGTGGGTGTGTCAGATGTGCGGGCTAATTTGCTGCCGCAGGATAAGGTAACGGCCGTTCGCCACCTCCAGTCCGAAACAGGTGATGTGGTGATGGTTGGGGATGGCATCAACGA
>QQUD01000038.1 GCA_008501785.1 Chloroflexota bacterium | reverse complement strand
GTGCTTTTCATGACTGGCAGCAAAAACGTTATGGAACATTGGATACCCTCAATAAAAAGTAGGGAACTATCTTTTGGAGTCATGTTTATACCGAGTGGTCCCAGATTCCTGTGCCGCTCGATACCATTGCATCCCATAATCCTGGCTTGAATTTGGATTATTATCGCTTTATGTCAGATACCTATCGAGCATATCAAAAAGCTCAAATTGATATTGTGCGCAGAACTGCACCGGACCATTTTATTACACATAATTTAATGGGTTTCAACTATCCACAATTAAATTATTATGACATGACGGAAGATTTGGATTTTGTTTCATGGGACAACTATCGGCGGACGCAATGGGGGATGGAAACGGCCGTTAACCCCAGTTCCGCCGCCTTAAACCATGACACCATGCGCGGCCTCAAAAAGAAAAACTTTTGGGTAATAGAACAGCAAACTGGCAGCGGCGGCTGGGAAATCGTTTCCGTTCCACCAAAACCAGGAGAACTGCGCCTTTGGACCTACCAATCCATTGCTCATGGTGCGGACGCCATTGTGTTTTTCCGCTGGCGCACGGCGCGTCATGGCACCGAACAGTATTGGCATGGCATTCTTGATCATCACGGCATCCCCGGTCGCCGCTATGCAGAGATTGCGCAGATAGGGAAGGAGTTGCAAACAATCAGCGATTTGGTTGTGTCATCACAAATCAAAACGCAGGTAGCCATCCTACAATCGTATGATTCGCGCTTTGCTTTCCAGGTTCAGCCGAACAATCCGCGCTTTCAATACGAAAAACATATTCAGGATATATATCAAGGATTTTTCGATTTTAATATTCCGATAGATATCATCTCTGAAAAAGATGCCTTGCAAAATTATCAGGTGGTACTTGTACCAGCTCTGTACATTTTGTCACAGGAGACAGCCACCAATTTAGAAAATTTTGCACGTGATGGCGGCATTGTCGTCTTTACCCCTCGAACGGGAGTGAAAGATGAAGACAATGCAGTCGTGAATATGAAGCTGCCAGGTCTGGTGGCGAAAATGAGCGGCGTGGAAGTTGAAGAATATGTTTCGATGCCCATTGACAACGATAATCATGTTCAGTTTGGCTTGCCAGATTTTGAAGAAAAGGTGACGGCCTCGGTCTGGGCGGATGTACTTCATCCTAAAACAGCGCATGTGATGGGCTGGTACACGGACGATTACTATGCTGATAAGGCAGCGGTCACTATTAATGCTTATGGAGATGGGCAGGTCATTTATCTGGGAACAATGGGAGAGCCTGTCTTGTATCATACTCTGGCTCGTTGGACTGCCGGGTTAGCTGATATTTCTCCTTTACTGAAAACAGGGCAAGATGTTGAGGTGACTGAGCGCATTTCGGGAAATAATCGGCTCTTGTTTGTGCTGAATCATACGGAATCTGAGCAGTCGGTTGACGTACACGGCCGTTTTTCAGATTTGTTAAATGGCGAAACGGCCGTTTCTGCCAAAATCACACTTCCGGCCCGAGGCGTCTGCATCTTGTCGGAGTTATCACAAGACCAAAAACGCATCTAGCTAACACTTTGAGGTAAAGAAATAGTGGTGTCCATTTATTGAGTTTGTAAGCGTTCAGTTGGTTATTTTGACAGATAGACCCTTAGGGTCTGAACGGTTACTTTAGTTTGTTCTCTTTCTTCTGTATAGATTGTGAATGGTGATAATATTCTTAACAATTAGCCATTCACCATTCACAATCTTTCATTCATTCCTCAATCAAAATTCTCGCAATAACTGCACATGTCCCCGCAAACTCGCCCCCATCTTTTCAATCGAAATGCTCTCATCGACCACATGCGCCTGGTCTTCTTCACTGGGTGCATAGCCAATCATGGGTAGGTTGTAGGGGACGAATAAACGGCCGTCTGTGGCAAACTTATAGCTTGACAATTCTGGCGCGTACCCAACGCCATTGGCAATCACAGCCTGTGCTCGCTGCACCTCATCACTTTCCGGCGGTGTGTAGAAACCATAAATCGTCTCATCTGACTCAGGATAGGATACGTCTTTCTCACCCTGAGTCGCATCTGAAAGCGTAGCTGGCAAGTCGCCTACTAATTCGCGCACAAACGCGGCGATGCTGTTAGGGCTCTCGCTGGCCGTGCGGAAATCGAGACAGACACGGGTCCAGGCAGGCGTCACGTTGTTGCTGCGCGTGTCTACTTCGATACAGGTAGGTGAAACAGTGGTCGCACCCAACAGCGGATGGCTGGAGAGCTGTGATTTGGCATCAGCCAGTTTGTGCAGGAATTCGGCCATCGCATAGTTAGGATTTACACTATTTTCGGGTACACTGGCGTGGGCAGAACGGCCGTTAAACGTCACCCACATCTGAATCATCCCTCGATGCCCCAACGCTATCTTGTTATCCGAAGGTTCACCCAACACAACCAACGCCACGTTATAATCCAGGTTTTCGACCCAAAACAGGGCACCGGCACCGCCAACTTCTTCTTGCACCACACCAGTAAAGACAACATCACGGCGCGAGCGCTCGCCATTGCGCAGCAGCGCGGCCATGCTGTACACCTGCACCGCCATCGGGCCTTTGATATCGCAAGCACCACGGCCAATGATACGGCCGTTTAACACTTCACCACTAAATGGTGGCACTGACCACAAACTCGGCTCGCCCGGATCAACATGATCGAGGTGTGTATTGAGTACGATGGCACTGAGAGAGGGGTCTTGGCCACGAATACGGCCGTTTACATTCCCAATCTCATCAATCCACACCTCATCAAACCCCAATATGCGGCACTCCGCCGCCACCAGTTCAGCAATCGCCTGCTCCTCAAACGACATACTCGGCGTTTGAATCAACCGCTGCGCAAAATCAACACAATCCTGTAGCAATGTGTTCCAATCCATGTTATCTCCTGGGGAATAGCTATCAGCTATCAGATATCAGCTATTAGCTATTAGCTAATTGTTTTATTTGGGAGGGATCATAACACTAGACGGCCGTTTTCACACGTGACGGAATTTGTGATTTGTTGTCTAATATAGTCGCTCAGTCATTAGTCTTGTAGTCGCTAGTACTGAAACCAACATCTTTTGTCGGGTAAAATGTTTGCGAATGGTTTCAGTTTAAGTGTTCCGGCGCAATGTGCTATCCGGCAATACTTGTTGGTCGGAACACTAGTCTAAAGTCGGGAAGCCTGGCTAGGAGACTATCCGACCACATGACTAAACAACGACCCGACTAATGATTTGGAGACGCCTATGACTGCAAGTTCAACACGAATGCGACAAATTATGGATGTGAGTTCAGCTATTTGGGGTGGCATTATAGCCGGAACGGCCTTTTTGCTTGTGCAAATGGCGATGGCCGTTTGGGTACTGGGCAGCAGCCCTTGGGTTGTGTTTCGCTGGTTAGCTGCAATTGTGTTGGGGGAAGGCGTTTTGCCGCCGCCAGCCGGATTTAATCTACTCATTTTCATGATTGGGCTTGTGATTCATTATGCAACTTCAATTGGGGCTGCTTTGCTGCTAGCCTTCATCATTCATCGCTGGGGTTTGATTGTCGGAATCGTGGGTGGAGCACTGTTTGGACTGGCCCTATATGCTGTTAACTATTACACACTCACCTTCTTCTTCCCCTGGTTTTTCCTAATTCGTAACTGGGCAATGGTGGTGGGGCACATTATGTTTGGGGCACTAGCCGGGGGCATTTACGAAGCGCTAGAAGTTGAAGAGTTTGAGCCGATTGAGGATTAAATATGTATAGAAGACGTATTCCAAGAAGACCACGATCTCGTAGAATGGGAAACGGCCGTATTCTCGTTGCCCTCGTGATGGCAGGCATCGCCCTATTTTCATACTTTAGCTCAAAATCATACAATCCTGTTACCGACGAAGAGCAATATATCGCCATCACGCGAGATCAAGAAATTGCACTGGGCTTGCAATCACGCCCACAAATGATGCAGCAGCACGGTGGTTTACTCAACGACCCAGACGTGCAAGATTACGTCGATTACATTTGCGACCGCATTCTCTCGAACAGCGCAGCGATGCAGGCAGAATGGCCATACGAATGCCATGTGCTCGCCGATGGGCAAACCGTCAATGCCTTTGCGCTGCCCGGTGGACAGATGTTTCTCACGCTGGCACTGTACAACCAGCTAGAAACAGAAGGGCAAGTGGCAGGCGTGATGGCGCACGAAATTGGTCATGTTGTGGCCCGACATTCTGCGCAACAAATTGCCAAGGCACAGTTGACACAAGGGCTGACGGGAGCGGCCATTTTAGCTGCCTATGATCCCGACAATCCACGCAGTGCCGCAACCGCACAAATGGTGGCGATGATTGGTCAGGTAGTGAACATGAAATACGGCCGTGACGACGAACTAGAATCCGACCAGCTTGGCGTCTGGTTCATGTCAGAGGCTGTCTATGATCCACGTGCGCTTATCGATGTGATGCAAATTTTAGACGAAGCCAGCAGTGGCAGCCGCCCCCCCGAATTTCTCAGCACCCACCCCAACCCAGACAACCGCATCGAGCAAATCGAGCTGGCAATTGATCAGGTTTTCCCCGCTGGTGTACCAAATGGATTAACCCAATAAGGTGCAACGCACTACGACTCACCGTTCACTAAATTCAACACACCCATCACATTCAACAAGGTTTTCGGGATGAAGGATTCAACGAGAGTAAACTCCTGCTCTTTGGAGCCGTCGGGGCTGCGTTCGGAGCAGTGGGCATTGCCACCAGAGGGACCTAGCCCATCAATGCTAGGTATACGGTCGAAAAAGTAGTTGCCATCACTCAAACCGCCCCGTTCTTCTGGCAATACAAGATACCCGAGTGTCTCCGCTGCTGATTTCCATATTTCAAACAAGCGATCTGTTGCTTCATTGCGCGGCCAGGGTTTCGTTCTACGGGTATTTTTGACCGTTACTTGACAAGAGTATTCATCATGTGGACTTCGAATGGAAACATAATCGTTCAACGCCATCATTTTCTCAATGCCTTTATCGTAAACTTCTGGAGAAAAGGCACGCATCTCTAATTTTGCTGTGGCAGAATGAGGCACACGATTCGTCACTGTCCCGCCATTAACGACACCTACATTAAACGTAATGCCGTTTTCGTAATCGGTCATGTCGGCAATGCGTTGAATAACATCAGCCAGTTGCACAATGGCGTTTGCGCCCCGCTCGTGAGAACTACCTGCATGGGAAGCGCGTCCTTCCACTTCCACATCGTAGACAGCCATCCCTTTACGAGCTACAACAACCTTGAATTCTTCATCATTTTTGACACCGCCCTCAAAAATGAGGCAGGCCAGGGCATCGCCCTCTAATTGACAAATACACAAATCGCCAAAATCGGAGCCGTCGGTTTCTTCAGATGCATCTAGCAAAACAACCCAAGTGATCTCTTCAAACACCTCGGGAACAAACTGCTGGATTACTTCCATCATCATGAAAATAATGATGGTGCCACCTTTAATGTCAACCGTGCCAGGGCCATAAATGCGGTTACCTTCGACACGCCACGAAAAGTCATTGGCGATTTCTTCTTCGGGGGGAAATACAGTGTCGAGGTGGGAAACGAGGCCAATTTTGCGATGGGAACGGCCGTTTCGCGTCAACACCCAATGATTGCCATAATTTTTATGCGCCGAGGGAACCGTTTCGGCCGTAAACCCTAAGGTGGCAAACAAATCGGCCGTAACCTTGCCCAGTTCGTTTACGCCATCCGCATTGGCAGTAAAGCTGTTAATTCCGACCATCTGCTCCAAGTGAGCCAAATAAGATGCCTGCTTCTCTTCCAAAAAAGCTTGCATCTGTGCAAAAAGTTCTATTTGTGACATGTGATCCTGCCTCTTATGTGAAATATTGTTCAGCTTAACAGGATGTGTTGCAGAATGCGAATTTTGAATCACGAATGGCACGAATAGACGAATAACACGAATAAGAGATATTCGTGTTATTCGTTTAATTCGTGATTCCGTGATTCGTTTATTCGGAAAGGGGTGGGGCGAGGAGTAAATTGACCAGCAAGGCTGTACGTTCAACCATTTTGTCCAGATTAATGAATTCATGTGGCGCGTGAGCACCATCTCCCACAGCGCCCAAACCATCCAATGTTGGCGTATATTGATTGGTGAGGTTGCCATCAGACCCGCCACCAGCTATGGTTTCTGCCAATTCAATGCCCAGCGCTCGTCCAAACTCTACAGCAAGCTGCCAAAGTTGTTCTGTTCCGGCTGTACGTTCCATGGGTGGGCGATTAAATCCTCCGGTTACTTCAAGCTTGATACCAGGCATCGGCGGTTGAAGCTGCAAAATCTCCGCTTCGATCCGAGCTGCATCTGCGGCTTTCACAGCGCGCACATCGACAAGTGCTTCACTTTCGGGCGCAACTACATTCGATTGCACGCCCCCTTTGACAACACCCACATTCACCGTAATGCCTTTTTCTGGATCGTTGAGGGCAAATAGTGTTTGGACGATGTGGGAAAGGGCTAAAATGGCGCTCACGCCATTTTCTGGATCGTTTCCGGCATGAGCGGCTTTGCCTGTAATGTGTATTTGAAAACGGGCGACACCTTTGCGGGCTGTTTTCAATTTACCTTCTGGCCCTATGGCTGGCTCAATTACAAATGCACGATCAACTTGTTGAGCCAATTCAATAATGGTGGTGCGGGATTCTGGGCTGCCGATTTCTTCGTCGGAATTGATGAAGATGACGGGGGAAACGGCCGTTTTCACTCCCAGTTCGCGGATTGTCTTCAATGCCCACAGCATTTGCACCAAACCAGCTTTCATGTCGTACACGCCGGGACCCCGCATGATATTGCCGTCTATTTCTAGCGGCATCGTTTCCAACGTATTCGGGGGCCATACCGTATCACAGTGCCCCAGCAGCAGTTGATGTGGCTTATCACGTCCACCAATCTCACGTGCCAATAAATGCCCACCCGTTTGTTGTCCAGGAATATGAATCACCTCATACGACAACGCTTCCAACATTTCCTGGAGTAATAACTGAATCCTGACAAAAGACGCC
>QQUD01000007.1 GCA_008501785.1 Chloroflexota bacterium | reverse complement strand
TTCTGCACCCCACCTTGAATTCCCGCTTGACCTTCCAGCAGCAGGAAGGTGTATCATGCAGGCATGGACAAACAACTTGTGACCCGAACCAACCTGACCTGTCCCGACTGTGGGCACGTAGAGATGCTGGACATCCCCCACAATTATTGACTGGCGTTTCATACATGTGCCCGTTGTGGTACCAGATTACGGCCAAACCCCGGCGACTGCTGCGTCTTTTGTTCATTTGGCGATCATCACTGTGTTAGCAAGCAGCAGGAAGCATTAGCAAAATAATCTAAAGAATGTATTTACAAGAATATGTTTACATCTACTTGTCGTCAGGAATATAGGCCATATGGCCTGTCTGATACCAAGCTATATAGCGGTCGTATCTTCCAAATTTACCCCTTATAATCATAAAAGAACAAATGCAAGAAAGCAGCGCTGTATTGCATATGCAAGTGTCCTGTTGAAACTTATTCAAACCCTTAACAGCGCTGATTGATCCCGTATGACTTCGCAAACAAAATCGAATAGACATAGAACCCCTACGTGCTTCCATTCAAAGCAGTGGAGATGCTTTCGCTTAACAGAAAAACTGGCATGGTTCAAAAATAAATGGATCATCTTTACACATTTTGGGCGACCACAAGGAAACCAATTTTCCCTGGATTTATGCCTCTGACCGCAACGGTGGCTTGTATATACTTAAAGAGCAAGGTTCTGGCTCTGGCAAATAACCTTTCAAAAGGACAATAATATCTTTTGATTGAGAACAAGTGGACAGGTAAAAGCTATCTGTCCACTTGTTTTTTGCAAAGTGACCTTCGCTGCGTCTTCTGCTCCTATGGCGACCACAAGGGTACACCCCTACAATTGGCGCTTCCTATGAATTCCCAAAGAGCCAGAAGAATTTCTGTGCCCACATTTTCTATCTGTTACACACACTTCCATTTTTTGAATGTGCAGGTATACTTTGGATATTGTTCATGACCAGCAAATCTCACTCTTTTGCATATTCCAGTTTCATGGATATTAAGGTTGTATAACGTGTAATGAAAAATCTACCCGCTTCAACCCAAAATCTTAATAGCGCAAACCTATACACCGACTGTCGCTCCAACAATAAAGAAAGACAACACGCAGCATACCAAACACTTTGGCATTATTTGTATCGTGTGGCACTTAATGTTGTCTATGACCAACCAGATAGTGAAGCCCTTGCTCAGGATTGTGCCCAAGAGGGCTTGATTCGTGTTCATAAACGTATTGATGAATGTCGAGAACCAGGTGCATTTAAATCCTGGGCAAGGCGTATCGTCAGTAATTTGGCAATTGATGAATTAAGGCGACGCAAACGGTTGATACGACCAGAAAACCATGAATCCTTTGATAAATTAAATTCACAACCAATACGCAGCCAAAACATTGGGGCAATAATCGAGTTGGAGGCGTTGCGGAAAATGCTGGAACAATCTCCAATGAGCGACCGTTCTCGGCGCGTGGTAATTGGTCGTTACTTAGATGCTCTTCCAGACGAATTGCTTGCCCAAAAAGAAAGCGAAATCACCCAGAGCAATGTTCGCCCCAGCCATCTCCAGGTTACGCGTGCGAAAAATATAAAAAAATTGCGCAAATGGATGCCGATTCATACTTTCTTTGGGAAAGGTTAAGAACTACTTAATCGTCTAACGGTTAGAGGGGAAAGTGATCTAGAGGTTGATAAAAGTGAAAAAACGAATAGAAGAGCTACAACAACTTCTAAAAGCAGAGCCTGATGAATCAGATTGCCAGCAATGTCTAAATCAATTAGATGACTATATTGCTATGCAATTAGCTGGTAAACAATATTGGGTTCAATTCAGGCAAACGGCCGTTCACCTAGATGCCTGTATTTCGTGTGCGGAAGCGTATGCACGTCTATATGAGTTAGCGATTGCAGAGGCCGCCAACACGTTACCCCAACCTGATTCTATTCCAGAGCCGGATTTAAGTTTCTTACGTCACAATGAAACCACCCTTCTATCTCGTCAGATTGCTGCATCGGTGAAGCGAGTGGGAGAAAAATTAGTTTTGGCATTATCAGCAGATTTGGTTGAGTTGTTACGGCCGTTACCAAACACATCTTTGGTTACCCGCGCAAACGAAAGTGACCGCTTTGGTGAAATCACGCTTGAACTAACACCAAAGCAAACGGGCAGCATAGACTTCCCTTTAACCCTTAGAGTCTATCAAGATCGACAACGAGACGGTTATTGTTTAATAGAGGTATTTGTACAGCCTTCCGGCAAAAGCTGGCCAGATATTGCTGGCTATCAAGTAATCATTCACGGAGTTGGGGAAACACAAACTCAAATGACAGATGCTTGGGGTTCAGCGATATTTCAAGACATGCCCATTGAACAATTACAAAACCTGAAAATTGAAGCGACTTTAACCAAATAATTATTCTAAATCCAGCTTGCTTACCAAGGTGAAGGCTGCCCAAAAGCGGGGATGCTCAAAGGGGCGTGCATCATGCTCCGGTGGCAGATCACCTTTACCAACGAGTGGTTTCTCTGGCAGGGTTGATAAAAATTCAAAAATTTGATTGACTGTCACTTCCTTTAGCCAACATTGTGCAGCATGCAATGCAGCAGCCGGTTTTTGTTTGGCTTCTTGCATGGTTTGATAAAAGTGGGTCATAAGCAAAAAAGTAGCAAAATCAGCCACAGGCCATTGAGTCACCAACACAGCCTGAGCACCTGCTCCCAAGAATGCACGGATGAGTCCCATGGGTTCGTCCCCTCTTAAAATATGGCTAACGCCTGTTTGGCAAGCAGATAACGTTACCAATCTGGCTTGTAGCTGCCAGTTCTGCAACACGTCGCGAGCAGTGAGTCTGCTATCGGAGCCGATTTCCAAATAGGAGCTTAGTGGATCTTCCTGATTAAACCATCCATGACAAGCAATATGAAGCCATTGGCATGTTGCTGCTTTTTCCCTCAACTTTTCAATATATAATCCCTCATGCCAAGCATTACCTCTCATTAGTTTTGCCACTGTATTCACTTCTATTTTAGTGTAGTGTAGGTAACGGCCGTTTCCTCTTCCTCCATATCCTACAGCCAGGCAGGTGTGGTTGCCTTCAGCATTTAAAAGCCGTGGTCGTGACTGTAAATACATTGTCACGCTCGGCGCAAACGTAACCGTTGGGCCACCAGGTTGTATCAGCGGATTGCCATTTTCATCCATTAAGGCGTTAAACGATACCTGATGCAAAGGGCCATGAGGGATCACAATCAGCTGTTCTTGATTTGAGATTGCACTTATATTGCCCAATAATATCTGGTACAGCTTCCGGCATACTGATGGCTGTAAGATACGATCAGAAAACTGTCTTCGTGGTGACAGGGAAGTTAGCAAATTGGGGTCTAGATTACAATCTAGCGCATTTATTTCAGATTTCGTGATGGAAAACAAGATTGTTTGAGCAGGTACGAGTAAATGCTTTCGCAGCGGATTGTCTTGCGCTAACTGTCTCAGCATGGGAATATCTTGTTCCAAGACGCCTGTGGTGAAATAGACAATTAACATGACATCTTCTGGTAAAATGGATTGAACTTTTTCAAGGGTGGGGGTAAACGGCCGTTCACCTTCTGACACCGTTTCAGCAAAAGCGCGGGCGCGGGCGCGCTCTGTCCAGTTAAATGCCTTTTGCACTTGATCCTGAGACAGAAAATGCAGCACCAACGCCTCATAAACCTGTTGCCAGCGACCCAGCAAACTAATTTTAATTTCTTCATTCCGCAGCGGACGACGTGTTTCCTCAATGATTTCTACGGCTTGAATCCACGCCTGTTCCGCAGCTTCCACATCACCTTGATGAAATCGTACATCTCCTAGATGGTAATAAACATGAGGTAAAATCTCTTGTCGGCCAATTGTTTCTGCTACATTTAATGCCTGCTGCAATTTCTTTTCTGATTCTGCCAGGTCTCCAATTGCTTGATAAGCCAAAGCCAGGTAAAGGTATACATCTACTGCGTACAGTTTTGTGCGTAGCAGTTGGTCAGCTTCGATGAGGGCGGCAATTGCTTCATTCGTTCTTCCTTGAAATAACAGCACTTCACCGATGTTAAGCAAACCTAGACCAACATGATGATCCGCCTTATCTCGGCGTCCTTGTTCAATAAATTTACCGAAATAGCTCAATGCCTTATCCCAATGTCCAAGATCCCGCTGTATGAGTCCTAATTCATTCTGTACCGCAGCAAGCCAATGAGCTGACTTTATTTCACTAAAAATTGATTCTGCCTGACGTAAATTAGCATCTGCACTCGTATAATCGCGCAACTCATAAGCGACTATGCCCATATTCATTAACACCATTCCTTCATAATATTGGTTTCCAAGCTGTTGCCAAAGTGCTAAACTGTGCTGGTATCCTTGTTTAGCATCTTCTAATTGACCCGTTAGGCGATAAATGAGGGCACGCGCATTGAGTGCGCGTGCCTGAATAATCGGGACAAGCTTTTCTTGTGTTAACAATTGGTCAAAAATAGTGAGCGCACGACCATAATCATCTTGAACCAGCCCAACACCCCCTTGATAGAATAGGCGGCGCTGTTGGGCTACAGGAGTTTGTAATGGGATATCTTTAATTTCTTTCAATAGCGCTTGAAAGGCTGGCCGATCATTGGCATAAAGACGGCTAGCCAGCCGCTCAAATACGCCATCCCAGATAAATTCTAGACGATGCTCCCCAGCCTTTAATCGCTTTGACAAATAACGCAAGGCTTTTTCATGCAGGGCACGAAATTGTTGGGAATCGGTAGATTCCAATTTTTGCAGATACTTTTGTTGTTGTATTGGCGGCAATCGGAAACGGCCGTTACCCACATCCCACGCAGCCAAACTCTCCTGAGCACCTGCTATTCCCGCCAGGTCATTTAATATAATGGCATCTGCCTCTCCCAAAATAGCCAGGAGAAATATGAATCTAGAATTTTCCATGATATGCTGTTGTTCACCGAGAAAATTGTTCTTGCAGGAAAGGTTTACCCAGGCTTTTTCGTCTTGTGCTGTAGAGGGCATGTATGCGCTTGTATAAGCATAGCCCAAGGAGAATAGATATGCGAATAAAACTGTGGCAGCTTTCATGGATAATCATCTTGGCATCATTCATGGTTGTCTTGTTATTGACTTCATTGTGGAAAGGGCGTTCTTTAGTTGACCAAGTGCATGGCTCTGATTCTTCAGTCAGATTCATTACTCCAGCCGAAAGCGGAATAACTGGGACTATAAGAGTGTTGTGTTATGCTGAAATAGAAGGATTGCCTATCGCAGATATATTATTAAACGTTACTGATGGCGAAGGGGGGGCACTGCCTCCTAAGTGTAATTACCTGGCTGCACTTCACCAATTGCATGAACAACCATCTGGTAAAGCTGAACATTGGCCAGCTTATTGGGTATATGCCACCAGTTGGCAGCCAGGTGAGATGAACCCCATAACAGCTACGGGAGATATTACGATTCATGAGGAATGGCCGTTAACTCTGTTTAACATTGTTGTTAGTATCGGATGGGAGCCACCACCGGAAACGGCCGTTCTGACGACACTCGATATGCGGAACAGCTTACGCGACACATCCGCTTTTCTCTACAATCTCACCGAAGGGCAAATGGCCTTTGGCCCCGTTACAATTCACACGGGCGGAAAGCAATGGGATAACGCCGATATTCGTGTCCTGCCTGCCAATGATGAACGGGCGTCTGCTTATGTGGGCGGTATTGTCAACGAATCCCTTGAATATGATAGTGGCATCAGCAAAACACTCTACAGTCCAGCAGCCATATATCTAGGTCGCAGTTGGGACGCAGCCAAAGAACCTGTCGCCCCAGGTGACGGATTGTGGACAGTTGTTCCAACTGGAACACAAACCATTGCCCACGAATGGGGTCACTATGCCCTATTTCTTTATGATGAGTATCAGCAATCGACTGGTGAATCGACTTATTGCATTTGTGACATCCTGCCATCCGCCGACGGTTGTGGAATGGAAGATTTAGAAGCTTCGGTTATGGCTTATCAATATAATGCAGATGAGCTTTGGCACCTCCCAACACATGGGGAAAGGAAGGAATCCACATGCCAAAACACCTGGAATTGGAAATTTCATGGTATTTCAGATTGGGAAGTGCTGGAAAAATGGGCATCAATCCAGAAACTTCCCCACGGCCTGCAGCCAAGCATCATCACTGGGACGCTGGCAAAGCAGGAAAATGACGGTCTGTCAGGTCACCTTTTTGGAAGAACGCCTGGTTATACAACCTATCTGCCTGTTATTGTCGCCGAAGGTGGAAGTGACCCTATTTTAACGACAGAACCAGAAATCGAATTAAAAATAAATGATTTGCCTTCGCTTGGTCCAATAGAAGCCTCTACGGTCTATATTCTCGAAGGGGGTGCTGAAGCACCTCAGCGAATTCTACGTTACGGTCAGATTCGCCAAGAAATGTTCAATAATCGCTTGGGATTTATTACGTTGCAAGGCATTGAGCCAGATGATCGCGCGCGCGTATTTGTTGAAAATTATTTTGAAGCGGAAGGAGATAGAGCAGGGTTACGGTACAGTTATCCGCCATCGGAAGGTGAAGATAGCTATATATTTGCTGGCCTTCAGGCTGAGGCCAATTTGCAGGAGTGGGAATACGAGCTAGACCATCGTTTTGGATCAGTTGACGGCCGTATTACAGCAGTTACTTTCACTCTGAAGACTGATGATGTAACCTCTCCACCCAGCGCCCAGCTCTGTGCAATGGATGTGGCTACAGGGTGTCATTCCGAGTGGTTTCAGGAGGAGATGCACGAAGATGGAACCTCCTGGCAAGCAATTTTTACCCCTTTATCCGACACAGTAGAACTCCCTCGCTATCTTATTGTGCGCATACAAGCACTTGAAAAAGGTGTGAAGGGGGAAATCATCCAAGAGGTACGGGTTCATGGTGGCGTGGGGCCGGGTCATGCAGACGGTATTGCTCCACTAGCAGATGCTTCGGTGATGCTCAATACACTTGGTCCAATTATCGATAACGCCCCAC
>QQUD01000278.1 GCA_008501785.1 Chloroflexota bacterium | reverse complement strand
AATGGCAGCGTCTATGCAGGCTTGCCCTACTAGTTCTGGAAACATGGCGATGCTCATCATGTATGGACCGGACCGTTTCAGCAATGTTTTTGTAGCCATTCCTTCTAGCCCAAAAGAGACGACTAGTAGGCGGCTTTCATCCAATCCGGCTGCACGATAAGCGTCTAATGCACCGAGTGCAGAATCGTCGTTTATCCCAAAGATAACATTAATTTCTGGATGCACTGATAGGACATCGGCAGCGATATCTCGTGCGGTTTCGCGCAAGCCTTGTCCGTTTACTTGAAATATGGTGCGCTTGGCCGCTGGTAAGCTGCGCAGCCCATCGGCAAAGCCCCGGCTGCGTGCGCTTGTGTTGGGCATGGGATGGGTGATGTCTAAAACGGCCGTTTCTCCCCCCCCATGCCGCTGCGCAAATTCAACAACCCAACGACCTGCTTCCAAACCTGCTTGATAATTATTTACACTGACCGTTGTCACCGCACCTTGATAACTAATCGCCTCTGCAATAATTGGAACATTAGCGCGACGTGCCCGTTCAACAAGCGTGTGAAACGCAATTGTATCTTCTGGAGAAACAATGAGTACATCAGCACGGTCAACAAGTGCTGTCCGTGCTTCTAAAACACCAAATCCATTGGTATAAGTTCGTGGAGATGGTGTTGTTTTATTGGGGACTGCCCCGCCGTGGGTGCGAATGAGTAGTAAATTTTCTTCTAATCGACGTAGATCCCGGCGGGCTGTTTCCTGTGAACAATCACAGTAGGAACAAATGTCGGCAACAGTAATGGAGCCGTGTCGTTCCAGGAAGTTGTGTATAAATACTTCGCGCTGACTTGGGATCATGCTTTAACCATCGTCCGTTAATATGACCGAAATAGACCGAAATCCACAATTGTTAAAAAGATTAGGGCAAACAAGCAAGATAGTCAACAAAATACTTGACCGATTTTGACCGATTTTGTAGCTTTTCTAAAATAGTAGGTGGAAAGAATCGGTAAATTGTTGGGAAGAGGAGAAATGCGACATTCTGCCCTATATGACTGGTCATGTAACCGATGTTGAAAAGGCGTTGTTTCTGAGTTGCTTCGGCGTGCCGTTTTGGGCATTGACCTATGTATTCGGACGAAATGATTCCTAATGGTACTACTCAACAACATCTCTAAGTACAAGCAAAAATGTTTTGTCGCTTAGATTGGACCAATCTCAGAGATTGGTCCAATCTTGAACCAGCAAGACTTTCTTGAATGTACTTAGTGTTTCGACAAACAAGTATTGACGGATAACAGGCTTAGTCGGAACACTTAAACTGAAGCAAATTTCGACACGAGCTATCCGTCAAAAGATGTTTGCTTCAGTACTAGGTCGTTATGATATTGTGGGGACAACTGTCAAACAGCCAGAAAAGTTACCGCAACATTTACTGGTGGATGAAAAACATGCTCGCTTTCAAGGCCAAAAAGCGTACATTGCCACAACCATTGCCAATGATTGTGTGTTGGGCGCATCCGTTTCCTTAGGGTCTGTCCAACGACAAAAGTCAGGGATATTATTTCTGGACAAACCCCAAGTGGCACGCACATCACAGAACGCCGACGGTGCCACATCTGCGGCGGGTATCGCTTAGTACCTACACTTGACCGCCTACCTTTTGGTCCAGGTGTTTCAACAGCTAAACAAGCGACTTTTCAGGTCCCACAAAGCCCTGTTAGGCGACGCTATGACGAGCCTCTAATTGTCCGAAGAATTTGGATGTTTACTCATCAATATTTTTCCCCGCGCAGAATCTGGACAATACGGTTGTAAACGACATTCGATACCATCACCTTGGTGCCACCGCCTGTATCGAATAGCGGAACTATCGGGGTGCCACCGGCTGTGTTCACAAACTGAACCACAACCGTATCAATGTCATTGTGGTAACGAGCAATACTGTAGTATCCAGGTATCAAGCCAGAATGTTCATACTCATAAACAGAGGAGTAAATAGCCTGTTCATTATCATTTAACAATGAGCCATCATTTAAAGCCCTCAAGAATATACCGACATCCCCTGCTGTTGCTACCATTGAGCCGTGCGGATCATTCTTCAAATCAGGCTCATAGCCTACCCAGTAGCCGCTCATTACATCGTCTGCATCCACGTCATCAATTGAAGTGTACGTATTGTTCAGCTCAAGCGGTATCAGAATCTCCTCCTCGATATATTGCCAATGGCTATACCCCACCACTTTTGCAATGAGTTCGCCCAGCAAAAAATAATTCGTATTTGAATAACCATAATCTTCATTCGGTTCAAAGTTAGCAGGCAAATCAAGCGCTAATTCAAGGGCTGCTTCACTGCTGTTTGGTGGATTTTCCCAATAACCAGGAGCGTCGGTGAAATTGGGGATACCACTTCGATGCTGCACCATTAATCTCACGGTGATAGTTTCTGCGTTTTCAATTCTTCCCACAAGTTCTGGAAAGTGGTCAGCCAGCGTATCATCCAGCGACAAGCGTTGTTCATTGACCAGTTTGGCGATAGAAACGGCCGTATATAACTTATCGATGCTGGCAATCTTGAATAATGATTGCGGGTCGGCTGGTATTTGATCTTCCCGGTTTTTATAGCCAGCTGTATAAAATGCGGGTGGTTCACCTGCTTCATCCACATACACAATCATGCCATCCAAGCCATGACCAATTGCGTCATCGACTTGTTCTTGGACACTGTCAGGTAATGGTGCCATCCAAGCCCATATTCCATCCCAGGGCGAGAATGCCACGATACAGAATATTCCCACCATAGGCATGATTATTCTAAGTATTTGAACGATGCGTTTTTGGTTAGACATTAATTCTCCTGGTTTGTTGAAGCTTACAGCAGTTTGAGCCTGTCAAAATCGGTTTAAACAAGCTCAGCCTGCGTAACTCTTGTGCATTAAGCATTTGATAGGGATGAAGGCGAATGGCTTGCATTAGCCTGTGATGGTGCTGAATCCTGAGCTTGATTATAAATAACCGGCATTTGCCCTTGCCATTTTTCCCAACAATCCTCATCGGTCATTAAGTCAGCCATAAAGTGAGCCACATTGATTCGGCTGGTTGTTCCAGAATTAAAGATAGGGCTGACGATAGGGGAAGGATGCAGGTCGTAATCTGTAACCGTGTCTTCATCAATCAAACCGTCTGGTCGGACAGCAGTCCACTCAATCTGGCTGTCCTTCTGGCCCACCTCGGTCCTTAAATAGTCTGCGGCTTGTTCATTATCCACATGCGGTGGCAGCACCAGGCGTAACAAGCCTACAACAGCTTTCTCAGCCAGGGTGCGCGGTTCATTCAGGTCTCGGTTGCTGTTGCCTGTCGTATTCATCAAAACAAATTTGGTTTTTCCTTCTGCATTATTTGCGCGGATGGCTTGGCACAGCCGACGTGTTGTGTCGGTGACAAGCTTGCGCGGATGTCCGTACATGCCTTTGAAGGTTATGTTGTGGCCTAAACAGGATGCGACTGCATCAACCCCGTTCACATGCTGAGCCATTTCCGCATCGCTCAAATCCAAAACGGCCGCGCGAATGACACTCAAATTTTCATGATTTTTGACAGTTTCTGGTAATTTTTCAGGCGATCGGACAATTACTTTTACAAAATGGCCGCGTTCCAAAAGCTGTTCTGTGAGTAAACGGCCAGTCGCTCCACTTGCACCAACGATTAAATAATTCATGTGATTCTCCTTATTTTGACGTTAGGAGGAGCAGTTTTTAACGACTGCTTTCTCCAAGATTTTTTTTATTAAGTAACTGATTGGAAATAAAATAGTGGTTTCCAGATTGGACCAATCTTTAAGATTGGTCCAATCTCACCAAGTTAATAACAAACGGTTACTAAGCTGTTTCGAGTGCGAACATACGCTGTTTCCACTGTTCAACATTGACGCCTTTAATCAAGAGCCAGATGGGGAAGGCGATTTCAGCAATTGCGATAATCATAGCAATCAAACCTGGTGTTGTGGTATATGCTGGCACGAGCAGTATCCCTATTACGTCAAACAAATATCCAAAGCCAGCAGCAATAAACAGGATGCCTATCACTTTGGGGAAGTAGCCAGACTGGTAAATTAAGTATCCTAAAATCAGGACGTGCGGCACCAAAAATGCGATACCAATCGCAAACCCAATGCTGTGCGCATCAAGGAACAATGTCACTAGTGCGTAAATCTGGTCTTGTCCAAAGACGGTCAAATAGTCGCTACCTTTCAATAGCTGCAAGACAAAGTAGTAGTTGAGCAGATTGAGGCCGTGAATTGTGGTCATGGCTAGACGGGAAACGGCCGTTATCAACGACAGCGTCTTATTCACCGGCTTCAGCAACATATACAGTATCACAGACAATATAATTTCACTCAACAAGATAATCAGCTCGCTGCCAACTAAGCCCATGCGGAACAGGGATTCAGAAGTGGTGATATTAACGGCCGTTGCCGTCGCATCACCCGGTACAATTAGTTGTCCGGGCACAACAAAATGAGCAAAAATAGCTGCAACGGTGATAATCAGGTACAAAACACCCGCGATGCGCGCATAAGCCGACGCGGATAATTCATTTACTTTGGTTTTCATTAAAAATCTCCTTGTTTTGTTGTGAATGTGGATTCACTGAAATGAGGTTTAATCCCAAATTACTAATCTTTTTCAACACACCGTGCAGTGCAGCTTGGTCAACGATGGCACCGCTGAGGATTGTGTCGCCATCAGGGGTCAAGATGATGTCTAAATCATCGAACCATTCTTTCCAGGAGTCGTCCAACTGCCCTTGAATCTTGATGTCGTAGTCGCTCTGCTTGTTGGTGTGTTCGTTCGTCATGTACACATGATACGGCACATGGCAGCGTGAGTCCCTACCTAAATTGGTAGTTGTCGCGAGGGAAAATTGTAGTGTCTTTGGGGAATATGGTGGGGTTGGGGGTGGGAAACGGCCGTTACCCCAACAAATTCAGCTCTTTTGCCTTCGCAACCGCCTTCGTGCGACTGTTAACCCCTAACTTACTGTAAATATTTTTGGTGTGATAGTGAATCGTGTTGACACTCACAAAAAGCTTAGCGGCAATTTCCTTGTTCTTAAATCCTGCGGCAACGTGGCCCAAGATTTCTAACTCACGTTTGCTGAGCGGATCAACCAAAGGCTGGCGAACTACGGGCGAATCTGATTTGCCTGTGCCAGCCAGTCCCTCAACATCAAATGCAGCCAGCAGTTTACCAACATAGTTTGGCATAATCTTTTTGGCAGCAACTGCCGACAAAAGCTGTGCCATTGGCAGCCCCTCATCAACAAAAAGCCGCACATACCCCTCCGGCTTAGCGAGGGACAAGGCACGTTCCAGTGGTTCGCGAGCAGAGGCAATGTCGCCCTGAGCCTCGTATGCAAGCGCCTGCATCACCAAAATTTTAAGTAGGCTCCCCAACCGTTGACCATCTTCTGCCGCTTTCAGCAAACGCGGCAAGAGTTCCATTGCTTCAGAAATGGCGTGTTCTGTCTGGTTGGTTTTAAACTCAGCTATGAGCAGCCTCACGAAGGTTAAATGCTCAAACTCACGCAGGTAGCTGAGTTCTTCAGCAGCGGGTAGACTTCGATCACGCGCCCATTTCCAAGCTTCGGTTAGCTTGCCCTGCTGTATCCAAACCTGAGCCTTCAATGCTGCAATCGGGCGAATATCTGGGACAGGCCCCCTAAAATAAAGCTGTTCTGCCTCATCCAGCAGATTGTGAGCATCTTCAAAATTCCCTTGAACGGCTTCCATTTGGGCCAGTACACGCCTTTTGCGATGTGGCCAATCGGGCAGGGCCATCTGATCCCCTAGCTCTTCACTTTTTGCAAGGTATTGTTTTGCTTTTTCCACATCACCTTGCTCGTGGTGCAGCATCCCCAATCCCAAATATATATCTGTTATTCCCCGAATGATTTCCCCTTCTTGCTCCATGACAAGCTGCAAAGACCGCTCATAGATTTGCTTTGCCTCAAGGAGATGACCTTGCGCAACCCTGATATCCGCGAGGCCATAAGTGCCACTGATAGCAAAAGCGATTGGGCCAGCCATTTTAAAGTCATTCATCGCTTCTGTGAGTGAGGAATATGCGGCCTCCAATTCTCCTTCAGCCCAATACATGAGCGCAAGAAGTGAGCCAGCTTGCCCGCGTGTAATAAAATCATCCTCAGGTGAGAGATTGAGAACCTGTTGAGCATATTTCATGGTTTGGACGTTATCACCAAGCGCCAGAGCATGGTAGGTGCGGGCGGAGGCAATGGATCCTGGTAGATAACGTACCCGAGTCTCGTCCACAACAATCATTTCCTGGCTCACATCTGAGGTTGCGACCAAGCAACGTTCAGCGTCTTGAAGATGGGCTTCCGCATTTTCTAAATCGCCGCTGCTCAGTAATGCCCATCCACGAGAAACAAGTACAACCGGTCTGTTACGAGTTACTTCGGCAGGAAGCCTATTTGCCCATTCAAGCCATACGTCAGTTTGAAAGCTCATGTCCATTTTGGGCCATATCTGTTCGATAAGCCTTGCCGCCCGTTCAAAATCGTTGGCGGCAAATGCGTGGTGAATGGCTTTGTTTTCGAGACCGTTGGTTTCGTACCATTGACTGGCGCGGATGTGTACCACCCCCTCTTTCCCCGCCGATGAGGAAGATGTAAGAGGAAAACGCTGTTGGAGTAAATCAGCAAATAGATGATGATAGCGATACCAGCGTCGCTCGTTGTCGAGGGGGATCAGAAAGAGGTTGTGGGTTTCAAGCTGTTCCAGGATTTGTTGGCTCGGGGGTGGTGATTGGCGGACTGCATCGCATAAATCGGCACAGAGGCGGTCGAGAACGGCCGTTTCCATCAAAAAATCCTGTACCTCGGCTGGCTGCTGATTCAGAACCTCTTCCAATAGATAATCCATGATGAACCGGTGGCTACCTTTAAAACTATCGATAAAGGCATCCAAATCATCTCGATTTTCCATAGACAGCGCTGCCATTTGCAGTCCTGCAATCCAGCCTTCGGTACGTTTCTCAAGAGCTACAATTTGGTTGGGTGCCAGAGT
>QQUD01000705.1 GCA_008501785.1 Chloroflexota bacterium | reverse complement strand
AAAAATTTCTAATTTAAAATCATTTATTCGGACAGCTGAAGATCGGTTTATGAATCCGAATGCAAAAATTAAAAGCAATTGCTATAGCTTTTTAGTTGGAAAATCAGGTCACCCAAAATGAAAGTATCGCCGCAATAATCCACCCGCGCGTATCGGCTGTCAGATAAGGCTGTGCTGCATCAATCAGCCCCAACCCTTGCAAAATACTGTTCAGCAAACCATTTTGGGTGAAGATGGAGAAGAACAAAATCCCCACTGCCAAATCAGACACACCCAAAGGAATTGCAAAAATATAGAGGAAAATCGAATTAAACTTGAGACGCGCCTGAATCACCAACGCCATAATGATAGCCAACACAAACTGCGTCGGAATAATAATCACCATCAGCAGCAATGTCGTGCGTACAGCAGGTCCAAAGAATCGATCATTGAACATCTTTTCAAAGAAACCCAACGTAAATTCACCCGATGTACCACGATCCACACGACCGCTTACCTCATCACCAAACACCTGGATAAAGCGAGACGGGACCCATCCTTCATAAGTTTGCCCATCTTCTTCACCACGAATCTGATACCAAACCTCAAGCGTCGCCGTGTCAGCAATCTGCATTTCAGCACTGGCTTCCAACTTACCAATTTCTGCTGCATTTTCACTAGGCTCAGCAAAAACGGTTGTCAACGGATCCGCGCCACTCCCTAAGCGACGCCGCACAGTACCCATCAGAGGCGTCCCATCGTCAGCCTCCTCACGTACACGAATACGTGATTCTGGAACCCACCCTTCAATATTGTTTCCATCAACATCTTCACCAGTCACATTGAACCAAAGCTCTGTCAGCAGATTGACTTCATCACCTAGGGTATCCGTCAACAAGTTCCCTTGCTGACCTAAAATTTCCACCTGAGTACCTTGATGAAAGCTCCCGGATTCTGAACTCTCCAAATTCGCTTCCGACCGTAAAGGCAATAACGCTTCATCATCCCAAACCGACAGAATTAAGCCCCTCGCCATTGGATAGGCAAAAAACAGCGCCAGGTAGACAAGCGACGGCAAAATTAACCAATACGGTGCCAAATTGCGCCTTTTCTTTTTCATAAGAGTCGCCTTTCATATGAACGATTAAATTATTGACTATAGCTGTGGCCGGTCTCCAGACCGTGCCACCTCCGGGCACGGTCAGGAGACCGGCCCTAGCATCTGCATAGTTACAATATTTTTAATAAAATCGTTCATTGCACTTTTCAGGCAGCTATTAGCCTTCTGACCTCAGGCCACTGCCTCTTTCCTCAACATATGGCCAAAACATGACCATACCACCCCTTCTGGCTTACCTCTTAAGTGGTGAGGGAAGTCGTCTCGACATCCCTCACCATTTTCAGAGAAAGATTATTCGTTTACTTGGCAAGGACCATCGCTGACTGGATCAGGAGCCCAGCAAGGAGCGCCGGTCTCATCCATCAAGGCCTGCAGATTGTCACCTTCTTCATTGAGAACGGTTTCAATGTCTTCACCATCGAGAACAATGCGGTCAAACGCATTGCGGAAGATTTGGTTAATCTCACCACCACGTTCGCCCAAACCAACTGGCAAGAGTGCTGGCAAAGCATCTGGAGCAGTTGCCTGAGCATTCACTGCGCCAGCTTCAATTTCCACACCTACCGGCAAGTTAGAAGTGTCAACACCATCAACAACCGGGAAGAAACCAAGTTCATTTAACACAGCGCCTTGCACGTCAGGACGGGTCAAGTACTCAACCAACTCAGCTGCGCCTTCTGGGTCTGGCGCATCAGCTGGGATACCAAGACCAACGATGACGGGCATGAAGCCACGTCCTTCTGGACCTGCTGGAGCTGGAAATGCAATAAAGCCGTCCGGATTCTCATTGAATGCTTCGATCAAGCGTGCAGTGTGGTCAAACGCCACCCAAACCTCACCAGACAGCAGCGGTTCTTGCATGAAGTCATAGCTAATAGATTGTGGGTTAACGGTTGGCCACAGGGAATCACGTGCCCAGGTCATCATGTCAACAGCGGCATCGCTGCGGAATTCAGAAACCATACCGCCTGTGAATGACGGGAAGAGATACCCTTCGAGGAAGCGGTGGAATAGACCGGCATGTGGCAAACCACACTTTTGCTCTCCTGTTTCATCAAGCATGTTTTGACACCATTGTCCAAACTCTTCCCAGGTGATGGCATTTACATCAGCACCATCTGGAAGGTAAGCCAATGCTTCTGTGTTAGCCGCCATGATGTAGGTCGCCTGCATCCAGGGCACGTAATACAGGAAGTCATCGGTACCAAGGAGTCCAGTGTCGATGAAGGCTGGTGCCAGATCGCGGCTGTCAAGCAGGTCTTCAGCAATGTCGATCATGTTCATCATTGAATCTTCCCGAGCCAATGGTGGGAAGGTGCCATGCAATGCACCAACCACGTCAATTGCGCCTGTACCTGCAATCACCTGATCAATCAGGGGACCTTCTTCAGAGCTATTGAAGTCATAACCACCCGGTGCAAGAATTGCTCGGAATTTTTCTTGTTCTTCGACAGGACCAAATTGGGAAGAAATGAAAGTAACATCGCTTTCGGCCATAGCTTCGCCGCTATCTGTGGGTTCAGCAGCGACAGCCATTGCGCCAGCTTCATTGACCTGGCAAGGGCCATCACCAACCGGATCAGGTGCCCAACAAGGTGCGCCAGTTTCGTTCATCAGCGCTTGCAGGTTATCACCTTCTTCGGTCAATACAGCTTCAACATCTTCACCATCGAGCACGATGCGGTCGAATGCATTGCGGAAAATCTGGTTGATTTCGCCACCACGTTCGCCGAGACCAACGGGCAAGAGTGCTGGCAATGCATCTGGTGCAGTTGCCTGTGCGTTTACTGCCGCAGCTTCGATGCCGATACCAACTGGCAAATCAGAGGTGTCTACACCATCAACAACTGGGAAGAAACCAAGATCACGGAGGACTGCGCCTTGCACGTCTGGACGGGTCAAGAACTCAATCAACTCCGCTGCGCCTTCAGGATTCGGAGCATCTGCGGGAACACCCAAACCAACAATAACGGGCATAAAGCCACGGCCTTTCGGGCCTGCTGGTGCTGGGAAAGCAACGAAGTTGTCTGGTTCAGCGTTGAATGCTTCGATCAAGCGAGCGGTGTGGTCAAATGCAACCATTACTTCACCAGAGAGCAGTGGCTCTTGCATGAAGTCGTAGTTGATCGATTGTGGGTTGATGGTTGGCCACAGAGAATCACGTGCCCATGTCATCATTTCCATGGCTTCGGTGCTGCGGAAGTTGCTCACCATGCCACCAGTGTGGGATGGGAAGAGGTAGCCTTCGAGGAAGCGGTGGAATAAACCGGCATGTGGCAAACCACAGCCCTGGTTTCCAGTTTCGTCAAGAATGTTTTGACACCATTGGCCGAATTCTTCCCAGGTGATAGCGTTTACATCTGCGCCGTCGGGCAGGTATTGCAGTGCATCGGTGTGAGCCGCCATGATGTAGGTGGCTTGCATCCAAGGCACGTAATAGAGGAAGTCATCGGTACCGAGCAGACCGGTGTCGATGAAGGCTTGCGCCAAATCACGGTCACCAGAAAGATCGTCGGCGATGTCAGCCATATTGGTCATAGCATCACCACGAGCGAGTGGTGGGAAAGTGCCGTGCAATGCACCAACGACGTCGATCGTACCACTTCCTGCCAGAACCTGGTCGATCAGGGGGCCTTCTTCAGAACTGGTGAAGTCGTAACCACCATCAGACAAAATGGCACGGAACTTCTCTTGTTCTTCAACTGGACCAAATTGGGAAGATACAAAGGTAACTTCACCCATTGCTTCGTCCATTGCTTCATCAGCGGGTTCGTCGGCAGATTCGTCGGCGGGGGTATCCGCTGGTGCTTCTGGTTCGTCTGCGGGGGTATCAGCCGGGGTTTCGGCTCCACCGCAGGCAACCAGTAACAACATCGTTACCAAAAATAAAGAAAACAGTTTCAACCATTTATTCATTATCTTCTCCTTTAGTAGATAACTATGTTTTTGCATTCAAATTGCCTTTACCTGGCTACAATTTTTGGGCAAGGCATAAGTGATTGCAGAAATTAAAATTTGGCAGGGGCATATGTCAAGATCATGTCACTAAGCAAAGACTTACTAGCGAGGTCATGACCCCCTGAAATTCACGTATGATTTTGTGCTTTGGATTGTGTTGTTATCGTTTTTTCTGCTGTAATGTTCCGCTTGATTGACGAACAATTAAAGATGGTTTTAAGATTACCTGTGTTTTCTCGATTGACTCTTTTCGAATTATTTTGAGCAACATTTGGGCAACCATCGAACCCAATTGTTGTGCCGGCTGATGCACAGTTGTCAGCGGCGGATTTGCGTATTCGGCAAGCAAAATGTCATCGAAACCCGTAATGCTGACATCACGACCCACAACTAATCCGCGTGACTGTGCTTCATGCATTGCACCCAGTGCCAGCAAATCGTTGCTGGCCACGATGGCTGTTGGTGGTTCATTTAAATTGAACAGCTGCTCGGCTGCAATCCGCCCAGAACGTTGGCGAAAGTTTGTTTCAACGACCATTTCTGGATTAAGTGCTAAATTGTGTGCTTCGAGTCCTTCTGTGAATCCTTGGAGGCGATGGAATGATTTTGTAAAATTGGCTGGCTCACTAATGAAGCCAAGCCGGGTATGCCCTAGTGAAACGAGGTGATCGACACATTGTCGAATGCCATCAGCGTCATCATCATCTACAAAATGGAAATCGTTGTCGCCTTCGACTCGACCAAATGAGACAAATGGAATATTTTGCTCGCGCAAGAGGTTGATGCGTTCATCTTGCCGCTTGGTTCGCATGACCACAAATCCATCGACGCGGCGACTGCGGATTTGTTTGAGGTAGGCATCGCGCTCATCTACGGCCGCATTGGTTGAGATGTTGAGGGTGTAGCCGTAAACGGCCGTTTGTTCCACAATCCCCGATAAAAACTCGCTAAAAAACGGGTCCGAAAATCGTAATTGATTCATCATCGGGAAAATCAGCGCGATGGTATCGGTTCGTTGTTTTTGCAAATTGCGGGCGGCGATATTTGGCTCATACCCCATTTCTCGTGCTACGCGCTGCACTTCGCGCCGTGTATCTGGGCTAATATCTGCATGTCCGGCTAATGCGCGGGATACGGTTGGCACCGATTTGCCAACACGTGCAGAAATGTCTTTAAGTGTTACGGGCATATTCCTCTCTCTTCTCTTTTGGTTCCCGTTTTTCTAAAGCCTAAAACGTTTTAGAAATTTACACAATAAAATTTAAAACGTTTTAGGCATAATGCACAATATAATCTAAAACGTTTTAGAAGTCAATAGTTTTCGGCAAAGTTCAGCAACAAAGCGGTCCGTTTTGCGTAAAGTGACATATAATCGAATCGAGATTGAATAGTTGAGGTGCAGCGCACTTAAGAAAGTGCGACGCACCAAGAGAGAGTACGATGAGTAACTTAAAAGAAACCAATTCAGATGATAGAATCATGTCCGCAATAGCGCACGGTGCCATTTTGTTACCGATGTGGGGAACAATTGCCGCAATCATTATCTGGGTGACACAAAAAGAAAAGTCCGAATTTGTGCGACAGCAGGCCATGCAAGCGATTGCATGGCAAGTATCCCAAATTGTGATTATGTTTTTCGGAATGGCCTGTTATATGTGCAGCTTCTTGACGATGATTCCATTTGCTGAAACGATGGAAACAAGTAGTTCAGGTTTTCCGTTCTTTCTCATCATCCCATTTGGCTCAATGGGATTTATGATGGTGTCGATGCTGGCGTTTATTGTGGTTGGCATTGTGGCAGCGGTTCGCACGCTGCAAGGACGGCCGTTTACCTACCCTCTCATTGGTCGCCGCATCGAAAATTATTTGGCACAATAATTGACAAACTCACCACAATTTTGTATGGTGTTGCCCATGAGACACAAATGGCACGAAATCACCCAGTCGTATCCCTTACCCGCCAGCCCCGTTGCGTGTGCAACGGGTGTCGGTGTGCTTCATCTGTCTCAAACCAACTAACCATTTTCTGGTAAATTCACTTTTGTAGACCACACACCGCCCCGTCCACACAACGGGGCGTTTTTATTTCCCAAGATTTGGGACGCGGATTAACGCAGATTAACGCAGATTTTTCAATTATCTTCCGTATTTTCCGCGTCATTCCGCGTCCAATTGCTACAGAATTTTTACCGGTGACCGATTACAGTTCACCGATTACCGAAACAGGAAATTACCATGAGAATGAAACATTTTTTTAGTCAAACATTACGAGACATTCCGACGGCGGCAGAAGTGGCAGGCCATCAAAATTTATTACGAGCAGGGTATGTGCGCCAGTTAGCAGCAGGCATTTTTAGCTACATGCACTTGGGACAACGCACTTTAACGAAACTAGAAGCCATCATGCGTGAGGAGATCGACGCGATTGGGGGGCAAGAAATGAAAATGCCGGTGGTGCATCCGGCAGACATTTGGCAGGCATCGGGGCGCTGGTTTGAGATTGATGATGAGTTGGGCCGGTTTGAGGACAAAAACGGCCGTTTCATGGCCCTCGCCCTCTCTCACGAAGAAGTTGTGACAGCACTGGCCCGTCACGAAATCCAATCGTACCGGCAAATGCCGCAGCTTGTATACCACTTTCAAACCAAATGGCGCGACGATCCGCGTCCGCGAGCAGGGTTAATTCGGGCACGTGAATTTACGATGCTCGACAGCTACAGCCTAGATGCAGATGATGCCGGATTGGATGCTATTTACCAGGCCCACTACGACGCTTATTTTCACATTTTTGAGCGGTGTGGCCTGCCGGTAATCGCCGTCGAAGCCGATGTAGGCATGATGGGTGGCAAAATGGCGCACGAATACATGTACCTGACGCCGATTGGTGAAGACACACTGCTGCTGTGTGATGCGTGTGGGTATCAGGCGAACCGGCAAATTGCTGCATTCCGTAAACCGAAGTCCGATGAGGCTGAAACGCATTATTTTGTGGCAACAATTGTCGAAAATCAGGAAGTGGTG
>QQUD01000686.1 GCA_008501785.1 Chloroflexota bacterium | reverse complement strand
CAACTTCCGACAGACGGGACCAGTGCTATCTGCCGCCAAGAACAGTACTTTGGCACCTGCTGGCATGTCTGAAGACGCTATCCTCCAAGCTGGGGATCAAACCGCAGCCGTACCGGCAACCTTGATTCGAGATCGCCCAAATAACAACAACCCACCCAACGGTACGCAGATCGAGACCAAACACCAGCTTATAATTAACAATGTTGTATGGATCGCCATAAAGGAAAACGTCACCTTCAATCGGCCGCCTCCGCCTGCCGCCCCCGTACTCACGAATGGCCAGTTGAGCAGTTCCTATCCAACAAACATGAATGTGATTCCTCCGGATCCTGTGCATCCGGCGCAAGATGCTGAGGGCTTTTCCACGATTCCCTAGGAGATATGAAATAAAAATGGAAGACAAATTAGAGAAACTAAACCAGGTTCTGACTCCAGACTATAATTCGGATTTCTGGAGCGACCAGGTGAAATCGGAAGCGGGGATACTACTTGATACCTTGCAAGAGGACGACTGGACTCATTTACTCAACACTTGGCAGAGCAAACCCGCAGCATGGTGCATACGCCTGGTCGAGGCCAGTCTTCTATCAGAAAAGCCGCGTATAATCAGATTATTAGTCGCCCTGCTGAAACGCCCTGAAGCCCAAGTTGGTGCCGCAGTGGCAGCCATGTTGCTGGAAAAAGACTACCAATGGTCACCGGAGGAGTCATTATTGTCGGATTTAGAGCGACATCTAACCCTGGCGTCCCAGAACAAAGACTCGATCCAGAGGCTAATGTCTCGACTTCCGGCATGAAGTCCGCGAATGAATTAGGTAGCAGGGAAAAGGTGTCAGCCATCAAATTTGAAGCAATTAAGATAATGTCGGGCGGGTCTATTAACGTAGCTAAATGACAAGTCACCTCCTCTTTTTTTCCACTGGAGTTTGTTTCCACTCCTTCAGTCAGGAGACTGCCCCCATTCTGACCAGTTTTCGGACTGCTTCAGTCCCCTTCTTTGGTCTCTGACTACTTCTTCCTGTTCAATTATCCGCGCCCGCGAGTTTGCCAGGTGACACCTGCCGCTGCCAAGGACTGCATGTCGCGCAGGATGGTGCGGCGGCTGACGTTGAGTGCGGCGGCCAGATCGTCGTCGGTGGGAGTGGCGTTTTGGGTAGTGGATTCGGTGAGCAGGCGTTTGAGTTGAGTGCGGCGGCGCTCGGTTTTGTTGGCAATCGCTTCATCTTCGGGTGCCAAAATAGTCCACTGCACAACTACCATGTCATCGGGGGTAAGGGCGCGACCAAGGGGCGCATCTTTGTGGGCTAGCATGATCTGTTGGGTGCGTCCGATCTTTTCCTGCTGGTCATAGGCGTTGACAATGGCACGATTGGTTGGCACTTGCACAAAAAAGCGATGGCGAATGGCGTGGTCTTTGATGGCACGGGCGTGGGTTTGTAGTTCATTATAGGCGGCGCGGATAATAACGGCCGTTTCCTCCTCCAACCCCACCTTCTCACACAACTGCGCCAATTCCCACAGCCACAACTCACGCTCCTCCCCAAAAATCGAATCTAAATCCTGAAACGCAGCCCAGCCAGCCTGCGCCTGTGCCAATGCCGCATCCTGCTTGCCTAACCCGACATACGCCAACCCCAACAGCGTCTCACAACGATATTGAGACAGCTTATCCTCCTGCTCAATCCAAATCGAAATCGCCTCTTGCAGCAGCAAAACGGCCGTTTCCCACTCCCCCATCTCCACCAACAAGCTGCTCCAATCCCGCTGCGTCATCGCCACAAACATGCTCGATTCCATCCGCTGCGCCATTGCCAGGGCATCCTTAAAATAAGCTGTCGCTTCAGCCAACTTCCCCTGCCGGTGTACCATCGAGCCTAAAGCCGTCGTCGCAATCGCTGCGCCCAACGGTTCACCCACTGCATGAAATCCAGCCAGCGCCTTGTGCAAAACTTGCTCCGCCAGCACATAATCACCCAGCTGTCCCGCTGCCAAGCCATACGCCTGATACGCAATCGCCTCACCGCGCCGGTAATTAATCGCCTGCTGCGCCGCAATCACATCATCCGCCATCGTCAGCACCCGATCCCAAGCGCCCCCATTTTGCAGCGTCGAAAAATAGCTGACCAACGTGCGTGCTTCGTCATACGGATTGCCGCTCTGCTGGTGCAGTGCAATCGCTTTTTCAAAATAAGGTGCATATTCAGCCAAGGGACGCGAATGCTGACACAACGCATATCCAATGCCATCCAGCGACCGCCCTTCAAGCGGCAGATTGTTAGTTTGTTGGGCAAGCGAAACGGCCGTTTCAAACAACCCAACCGCCTCCATATTCTTACCCAACCGCAGCGCCATATCCCCCAACCGCTCCTGAATCTTCCCCTGCGCCGCCAAATCATTCATCCTCTCTGCCAGCGCCAACGCCTCACGCAATACATCATCCGCTGCATCAAACTCCCCCTGCTTCATCTCAAAATATCCCTGCTCCATCAGCAGCGAAATCAGCAGCGCAGGGTCTTTGTGATTTTTTGCCAACGGCAGCGCCACCTTCAGTACATCTTGCTGCTCTACCTGATCGCCCGTCACCTCACAAGCACGAATTAACTGCAAATAAATATTCAACTGCACATCAACAGGCAAATCAGTTGCCAGCGCCAACGCCCGATCAAACGCCATTTGCGCGTCAGTATACGCAAAACTCGCCATGTCCTGCTCGCCAATTTGACGATAGAGATCAACGGCCGTTCCCGTTTCCCCCGCCTCCTCTACATGATAAGCTCGCGCCCGCAACTGTGCTGGATCATCCGCCAGCAGCGCCCCAATTTGTTGATGAAACTGTCGCCGCTGCACCGGGTCGATGTTTGTGTAAATCGCTTCACGCACCAAATCATGTGTAAACTGATACCCATCCGCTGCCGGTTCCAACAAATATTGGCGCACCAGATGTTCACTCACCTGTGCCAACTGCAACGGCGACAAATCCACCAGCGCCGCCCACACGCGATACGGCACCTGTTTACCAATCACCGCCGCCGCTTGCAGTGCGGATTGAGCCATTTGGGGTAATGTGGATGCGCGGGTAACGGCCGTTTCCCGATAAGCCTCACCCCCATGCGCCAACGAAAATAACACCTCCGTCACAAAATACGGATTGCCGCCCGTCCCCGCCAGCACCTCATCCACATCCACCTGTTTCGCAGGCGGCAAAAGCTGCAACACATCATTCCGCGCCAACGGCTGCAGCGGCAGCACGCGCAGCGTGCCATTGCGTTCCCAATTCTCCAAAAACTGCCATTCAGCCCGCGCCGCCATCGCTTCACGTCGATACGACAACAGCACCAGCAGTCGATTTTCACGCACCATTGGCACCAGCGCATCCAGCGCCTGCCAAAAATCTGGACCGGCCCACTGCACATCATCCAGTACTAGTAAATGGGGCGATAGCTCAGTCAATGTACGGCAAATTGTGACCAATGCCTGAAAAAACCGTTTGTGCGCGGCATCAATTGGTAAATTGGCCAGCGTCGCCAATGGCTGCCATTCTTCATGCAATACGGCAACCGTTGCCAGTGTGTCATCGGCCAGCATCGTTTCCAACTGCGCCACACGCGGCCCGGTGATCGCGTCGGACAAACTGTCGGTGAGGGGTGAGAAGGGAGAAACGGCCGTAAACGCCGCCGCCGTCCCCTGCACCACGCTCATTTTGCGCCACTCAGCACTTTTCACAATCTCGGCCAGCAGGCGGCTCTTGCCCATGCCCGCATCCCCTTCGATAGCAATTACGCCGCCGCGCCCTTGGCGTGCGTCGTCGAGGGCGTCGATGAGGGTGGCTCGTTCGGTGATGCGACCGGTAAACGGCCGTTGCCACAACTGCACCTGCGCCGTCTGCTGCTGCACCACTTCCCGTTCACCCTGCAATTGATCACGCAACGCCCGCGTTTCCGCATCTGGTAACACACCCAGCTCACGCTCCAACGTTTCCACACAGGACTCATAAACAGCCACCGCTTCCCCAAAACGGCCCAGCCCTGCCAACGCTCGCATTAATCCCTGATACCCAATCTCACGCAAAGGAGCCGTCACCGTCAACTGCTGAAAATAGTTCCGCGCCCGTTCTGGCAAATGCGCATCCTCGGCCCATTCACCCAAACGCAGCAGCACCACCACAAAATCCTCTTGCAACAAAGTACGCCACGCCAGCACCCATTCATCATAAAATTCAGGCAGCAACACACCTGCATACAGCCCAACCGCCTGCTCCCATGCCGCCCGGTCATTTGCCGCCACACCCGCTTCAAATGCCCACACATCCACCCACAAATCCGCATCAGGCTGCAAGGCAATCGCGTCCCGCTCCACGGTCAACCACTGGTCACCAATCACCTGCCGCAGCCGGTACAGCGCATCCGACAAGTTGCGCCCCGCCCGATCCGCTGCCGACTCCGGCCACAACAAATCGGCCAAATGCTCCCGCAAATGGCGCACCTTCGAATGCAGCAGCAAATATGCAAACAAGGCCCGCGCCTTGCTGTGCCGCAGCTCAATCGCGCCAGCATAATTCTCTATGCGAAAATCACCTAGTAAATAGATGCGCAAAGGGACGTTTTTAATCAAATTGGGTTTCTTTTGGGTCATAAAAATCGTATTAGACTGTTCGTTGAGTAAATTCAGCTTTTCCCGTGCAGCTATTATAGCGAACTTTCAAAATGAAATGGTTGCCCAAATGGGGTCTACAGTATAAATTCTGTTACAGATTCTAGTCTCACCAACATTTCCACAAGGTTTGAGGTCACCCATCTATGGTATAATTAACTTAATATGACCATGCAAAAAGTGTACCGAAAAGTATCAATTGAAAACCAAAGTCGCGAATCCGATTATTGGCGTAAACAACCCTATCAAGCCCGTTTAGCCGCATTGGAACAAATTCGACGCGAATATCACCAGTGGAAATATGATTGTGAACCAAGACTTCAAAGAGTTTATACAATCGTAAAACAGGACTTGGCTGATGTAGAGAATTTAGAATAGTAAAAACGGCCGTTTCTCACCATCAACCACAAGCGAAAGCATACACAAACCTGCTCCCATCCCACAAATTCCTACAAACTTACATCCGGCTGCAAGGTAATTGCATCCCGCTCCACGGTCAGGCACCGGTCCCCAATCACCTGCCGCAGCCGGTACAGCGCATCCGACAAGTTGCGCCCCGCCCGATCCGCCGCCGAATCAGGCCACAACAAATCGGCCAAATGCTCCCGCAAATGGCGCACCTTCGAATGCAGCAGCAAATAAGCAAACAAAGCCCGCGCCTTGCTATGCCGCAGCTCAACCGCATCACCATCATTCTCTATGCGAAAATCACCAAGTAAATAGATGCGTAAGGGCATGTTTTCTACTAATTTAGGGTGGGTCTGGCACGGTTTTTCAGTAGTCAGGCTGTCATTCCCGCGCAGGCGGGAATCCATCTTCGCACTCGACAAGGATGGATTCCTGCCTGCGCAGGAATGACAATGAAAACACGACTACTGAAAAACCCTGGTGGGTCTGGGTCATAAATTCGTCTTAGAATGCTTGTTGTGTAAATTCTGCTATTCTCGTGCAGCTATTATAGCGAACTTTTGATTTGATAAGGTCACGTAAAAATAGCTCCACGCATAAACTTTATGGGTCTTCAGGATTTCATAGGGAGTGGAGACTTTATCCGAAACGGTCTCGTGAGAAACGTCTAAAATCTCCACTCCAAATCCCGCGAAATCCCAAAGAGCTAACTTAATTACAATTATCGTACATTAGAAATTGGCCGAAAATCCTCGAAATGTGCATAAGATTTTGCAAAAAATTAATAACAGGCATTTGTTGTAAACAAAGTTATAGATTCCTCTTGCATATGATCTACCTTCTACTTATAATCACAATTAACCAGTTTTTTCCTAAATAAATAAAAAATATCCAGCATTGATAAATTGTGAATTTTTGTTTTCAGTTCTTGCGGGAAAAAACATCAATTTTTCATGCCCTTTATTTAGGAACAAAATTTCTTGCGTATTTGCTAGGCTCTCGCAAACATTAGATTTAGGAGAAAAACATATGTCGCGTTTTCGGATTACGATCTTTCTACTTGTCTTTACAACGCTCCTCTTGTGGCTGACAAACTTTAGCACAAAACCCCTCTCAAGTGCTGATGTACAAAAATTTGAAGAACCACCAAACGAACAAATCGAACTTCCTGAAATAGAAACAACATTGGCACAAGCAGATAAATTGACGCTTGATGACATGATTTTCATACCTGCAGGCGATTTTCAAATGGGATGTGATGAAAACAACCCAGATGAGTCTTGTATCATAGATTATGAACTCCCATTACACACCGTATATCTTGATGATTACTATATTGATAAGAATGAGGTAACAAATGCACAATATGCCGAATGCGTCACCGCAGGAGAATGTGGTCCCCCCCTCTCTTACGAATCCAGGACTCGTCCTATATATTACAACAATCCACTTTATGATAATTATCCTGTGATTCATGTCGATTGGGACCAAGCCGCAGATTACTGTGCGTGGGCAGACAAGAGACTTCCTACTGAGGCAGAATGGGAAAAAGCAGCACGTGGAACTGACGCCAGAAGGTACCCATGGTGGAATGGAATTGCTCAGTGCTGGCAAGCAAACTTTGAAATCAATTGTGTTGGTGATACGACTCAAGTAGGAAGTTATCCACTTACAGCCAGTCCATACGGTGTATTAGATATGGCTGGAAATGTAAACGAATGGGTTAACGATTGGTTTGATGAAAACTATTACAACTATTCCCCAGATATTAACCCATCAGGTCCAAGCTCCGGAAACAGCAAAGTACAAAGGGGCGGTGGTTATCTGGGGGGAATTTTTGGTGTTCGCACAGCCTTTCGCTGGAATTCGCAGATTAATGAGAGTGGGAGTGCTAATGAAAGGACAGGCTTTCGGTGTGCTTACTCTCCATCAGACCTCGATATCACCGCCGACCATCTAGAAGTGACACAGGCAATTCAAGACTTAAATAACAGCGTACGATTAGTAGCTAATAAACGCCCCTTTGTTCGTTTTCAT
>QQUD01000605.1 GCA_008501785.1 Chloroflexota bacterium | reverse complement strand
ATATTTTGTCCTAATCGACTTATCGTTTCATTCTGGCAAGCTCTTTAAGTGCCATAATGAAAGCCGTTAACATGCCAAACATGAATGTGAAGAGGATGATGATTGCCAGTGTGCTGAGTGGAATGAACATTTCGAACTCCGTGGTTTGTGGTTCGTAGCCCGTAATCCGTATTTCGTTTCGGAGTGCGGATTACGGATTACGGATTACGATTTACCTAAAAACACCAGTCGGCGCTGCCCCTTGTTGGCTAACGCGCACGGTGGACATCGAAACAAGGTGGAAGATACGGCGCAGTTCTTGATGAGAAAGCCCTGCCATGAGCACGTCTGGGAAGCCAATTTCACGCGCCATGTTGCGTAAATCTTGTTCAGTCATGCCTCCAGAACGAAAACCAACATAAGCCAGTGTGTAAATTTCATGTTTTAGAAGTTCTGCAGCTGCCCGCCGGACATCTTTGGCACGTTGGCGTGATGCATTGTCTGCCCCATCTGAGTAGACGATAACGATGCAGCGCACCATGACACCGCTGCTGCGCAGCTGCTGTGCGTACAGCACCATGTTTGTCAATCCAGCGGCGACGGCATCATAAAGCGCTGTTGTGCCTCGGGGTGTGTAGATGGTCCGTGTTAATGATGGTGCGTCTGATAAAGGGACGTAGCCGTGCAGCAGGTCAACCTGGTCGTCGAACAGGATGGTGCTGACCAAAATGTCATCCGCTGCGGTAGAGCCACGCATTGCTGTTAAATAATCTGCGTTGTAAGCGCGGATCAAGTCAGCTGCGTGAGATCCCATTGAACTGCTCATGTCGATAATGTTCATTGCCAGGGTGACTTCGTTGGAGGCTAGGTCGTCGAGGGAGGTGTTAACGGCCGTTACCATCGTCGGCCCATTCAAATTAGACACCACCAAATCCATCGTATCATTCGTCAGCCCATCATCTTGTGCCGATTGAAAGAGGGCGTCGAGGTTGCCGAGTCCGTTGTTGTTCATGATTGTGCTCCTTTTGGGAATATGAGTGGCGAGTGGTTAGTGGGGAGTGGTTAGTGTTTTACTATGCCCAGAGTATGCATTCTTCACTATTCACTTTTCACTACCCACTATTCACACCTCACTCCTATACTGGTAACTGATCCGTACTGTCAATAAAATTCACGCCTTGTTTTTCAAATTCGGCGAATCGTTTGATGGCGATGCCGTGGAAATCGACGTCTGGGTGCAATACGGGTGAGGTGCAGTCGCGCAAGAAGAAGATTTTTTGCAGTGCGTCTGGTTTGGTGCTGAAATCCTCTACAAGGTCTTCAACCGTTTCTAAAACGCAGTGGCTTTCTGCTTCGCCTGCTACAACCACAATGTCGGCATCTGAAAGTGTGTCCAGAAATACTTTGTTTTTGCCCCCCATAGGATGATTGGGTACGGGCACTTCTGGCTGAATGATGGAATAGTGCTCGGTGAGGGGGATGCTGCCTTTGGTGAGCCAGGTGGGCTGTGTTTTACGGGCGATGCTGTGCCACATAACGGCCGTAAACAGCTCAGGGTCCAGCGCATTGCCAATACTGCCAATCATGACGTGATAGGGCCAAATGGTCAGCGTCTTTTTGGCATCTTGCTCCAGCTTTTTCACGTAGTTGGTTGATTGCACCGGTGCTACCAGTGGCCGCCATTTACCATTTTTAATGTCGTCATAGCTGATCAGCGTGAATGGTGCAGGATGATTGCCGTTTGCATCTGCCCACCACGCTGGGTGAAAGATTTGATGGGGCAGGTGAGAATCGAGCGAGCATGTTATGTTGGTGATGCGCTCAGCATTGTTGTAAATGAATTCGATTGTGCGTTGAATATCACCGATGGCACCTGGTACATACAGGCTTCCATCTTCGTGGCAAAAGTCTACCTGCATGTCGATGATGACTAGGTGAACATTTTGCTTATCTTGGGCGGCAGGTGATAGGTTGGTATTGCCTGCTTCGGCTGCAATGGTGGCTACATCTGGATAAAACAAAGTGCCAATTCTGCTGGGATTATAGAATTTAGGAAAGTTGCTCATGAGTGTTCTCCTGAAACTTTGATTTTTCAATTTGTGAAAATCAACAATCAATTAGTGTGTGAATTACACTAATTATTATAGTGTATATATGACACTATGTCAAGGGCTAATTTCTAGTTGAATATTTTATTGCTTGGGCAGATGTCATTAGCAACCCCTGACGGGTTTGATAATGTTTGCTAATTTCTAATGGTTGGTGGTGGTAGGGATAGGTGATAACGGCCGTTTCCCACGCATCCTCATCTAATACCTCATTTTTAACCCATTTGCCTTGATAGTCGAATGTGTGAATCTCTGTTCGAAACTGCTTCTTTTGCCCGATTTTGAGAATGAGCGCTAGGTGAACAGGAGAAAACGAAACGGCCGTTTCCGCAATATACTCTCCAGTTTTTAAAGGTGGCATTGTTAAATCAATTTCATACCCCATTTCGTTGTGCAAAAAGAAGCGATTTTCGGCAAAAATGCGATGATAGCCTGCGATGGTGTCGTGGTAAGGTGAAGCCCAATAATTTGTTTGCTTGCGATGTGCTGTGGCAACGGCATCCTCCACAAAATGTCCATCCTGCACGCTGCCTTGCATAATCCATGTGCCTGCAATTCGATAGAGGTGCTGAGGTGTGGTGGCGAAAACGGCCGTTTCCCGAAACAGCGCTGTCTCAATCATTGTGACCTGTTTGGGCTGTGTGCCGCTTACATCCAGAATGAGGAGTTGAGGACGCTGTGGTGGGTTGACAACTAGGTAATTGCCAAACAGTCCGAACCGGTAGCCTGGTGTACCGGTAAATAGTGGCATGTCGCTCACTTTTCCGCCGATACCTGCCAAAATGAGTTGGTATTGACTGCCGTTGCGGATGATGACCCAGAAACGGCCGTCTTGCCGCAGCGCCACATGTTCAATAAACCCATCCACTTGCAACAAAGTGCGAAGGGTGTCAGCAACCGGTTTGTGTTGCACGGGGATTTGATGGGAACAGGCTGGGCAGGTCGATCTTTGTTGGGCATAAACGAGTTGGCATTGGGGGCAAGTGATGTGGTTGTTCGTGTAGTCTGTTAGGAGGCGGGGTGGAAACGGCCGTCTATGGCCCTTGGCGAATATCAAATGCAGTTCGTGTAACATGTCGTCGGTTAATGTTTCGGGTGGGAGGGCGCGTTGGGGGTAGGTAACGGCCGTGTGCCACACACTCATCTTTGCTTCGGCGCGAGAACGCATCGATTTGTAATGATGATTTGTGCCACCATACGGATGCACTTGCAGCAAACATTTGGTGAGCAGCACCGCAAAGGCGTACCAATCCGTCGCTTCTGAAAAAACCGGTTTTTGACTAAAATCTGCTATGCCATAAAGCGCTGGATCAAGGAATGATTGCATGGCGACAGGGCAGGGGAAGTGTGCGATTTGATAGCTGTCAACGTCGAGGAATGAGGGGGAAATTGGTATATTGGGTAATTGGGTAATTGGGTAATTGGGGGTTGTGTTTGTTGGGGTGAAGAAGAGATTGGTGTCGTTGAGGTCGCCGATGATGATTTGAGAGTGATGTAAGGTGGTCACTGTTTGGTGTATTTGGGTTAACAAGGCAAGAATAGTTTGTGTTTGCATGTTGTTTTTTTTGCGAAAAACGGGATTGGAAAGCCGCTTGGATGGCTGGCTGCCAGGAAGCAGTTTGGACAGCTGGAAGCCGATGAGTTGGTTTTGGGTGTTGGTAACGGCCGTTTTCGGACCCAATACGCCATCCGGCCACTGCTGATTAAACAGGTGGTTGAGTTTGGCGCGATGGTGGTCGGTGGTGTGGTGGTAAAGTTTAACGGCCGTATCTCCCAAATCAAACACCATCCCTTCGCCTCCCGCCTGAATCAACTGCGACGCATCTAATTTTATACGTTTACCGTTAATATTTATTATTTGTTTCATTTTTATTCCATTTGTTATGAGTCTTAAGAAATAGTGTGTTTGCTAACTCGATACCAATTCGTGTCTGTTCTTTGATTCAAAGTTGGCAACAGCGGATATGAATAAGGAATGGATGAAGAGTGGGAATTTTATCCGCTTCTTACTGAAATCCGTTGTTGCCTTCTGAAAAAAACAATCCTGGTTAACCATTAAACCGCACACAAATTGATGAAAGCCTTCAAATATATCTTCTATTCGTCTTACTCGTCCATTCGTGCCATTCATGATACTCATTCGTGAAAATAAAATGCAATTGCCCCATCATCTTCAAAATTACCCCGTTCACGTGCTTGGGTATTCATCCAACGTTGCAAGGATAAAGAGTTCTGTGGTTGGACGAGTTGCTGTAATTGTGTTGCTTGCCATCCGTCGGTGGCTACGATGAGGCGGTTTAGGTTGTTTCGATCACGAATGGTGAGGGTGTTAAAACGGCCGTTTGACTCCCCATATTTCCCCCCATCCAACACCTGATAGGCCAGGTAATCTGGGTGGTTGTTGCTATCCAGTGAAATAATCTCGTCGTTAATGCCCAAATAACCATCACCAGACCAGAAGCAAACGGCCGTTTCCTCTGTCATCACAAATCCCACCAGCGTACATAGCAATCGTGTCGCCACAAATCGCCTTCGCTCAAAATCATCTTGAAACGGATGCAGCATGATCAAACAATCCAAATACGTCACACAGGCTCGATATAACCGCGCAACAATATCATCCAATACAAACTCTTCGTTTTCCGTTTTTTGTTTTCCGTTTTTTGTTTTTTGTTTGCTTAAAAATGCCGCCGCAAAACTCCCAAGTAAATTCGCGCCAACTTCATTATTTGCAGGATATGTCCCAGTGGCATCTCGATATTTGCTGCCACAACCATCCAATACTAAGCCAAAAGCTGCATCGGAGTCAATTACATTTCCAACTGCAAAATCCTGACAATTTTGTTGCATAATACGGTGCGTGCGGCCGATAATTGTTGCTGATAAAATCATTAAAACCTCTTATAGTGTTGATTTGACACTAAATATAATAGTGTGAAAACAACACAAAGTCAATAGGCATTTGAAAACCATGCCCTTCGTAGGGCAAGACAGCGTCTTGACCTACGATTTTCAGGGCAGCGGTGATCAAATGTTGATCTTGTGATACGCTTTAGAAACGATATGACAAAGTAGCGTTTGGATTGACATAAATAAAGGTGGGATAGATGAAATATTTGCTAATTATGCGCCATGCAAAATCGAGTTGGAGTAATAGTTTTATGGGGGATCATGATCGTCCATTAAACAAGCGCGGTAAAAAGGATGCGCCACGAATGGGGCAGCTTTTGAAGCACGAGGAGTTGACGCCAGATTTGATTATCAGTTCAACTGCCAACCGCGCCATGACGACGGCCGAGGCCGCAGCACTTGCTTGTGATTATGAAGAAGAAATCAAGTACACACGCCAATTTTACCATGCAGACCCAGAGACCTATCTGATGGTATTAAATGGTTTGCCCGATTCGATTGAACGAGTCATGGTTGTGGGGCACAATCCTGGGATGGAGGAATTGGTCGCATTGCTGACGGATGTCGATACACGCTTTACGACTGCAAATATTGCGCACGTGCAGCTTCCGATTGCACAGTGGCGTGAGCTGAATGAGACGGTTGTCGGGGAGTTGCTTGATTTGTGGCGGCCTAAAGAGTTGGATTAGTATTGACTTGCAGAAAGCATTCAGGTGCGACGCACTGTTCACAGAATGTTGCACGATAACAATGTGGTTAATAAGTGCGTCGCCCCTTTAAAATTGTTGCGGTAACGGCCGTTTTTCCAACTGCGGGTTATCTGCATGAAGCTTGCTCAGGCTTTTATGCTGTGCGACCCACAATCCAACCAAACCAATGTGCAGCTCATATTGCACGGTTGCGCCACTGGCGTCTTCCCGCATAATTTCGCGTTCAACCAGGCTGTTTAAAGCGGCCGTTACTTCTGTTGGGTTTAAATGGATGCCATAAGATTGCAAGTATTCACTAAAATCTTCCGGGTGGAAGGTAACATCTTGATCCATCATGTGAGCCACGGCCGTTAAAATAGCCCGTTCTGTATAAGAAGACCGCTGCCACAAATAAGCAAAATGCACCTCACCCAAACTCAACATTTCATCCAAACAGGCATTCACATCAGAAATAGTGATATAGCCAGAGCGTAACATATTGGCTCGCTTCACCACCGTATAACAAACAAGCTGCAAAAAGTAAGGATGTCCCGCCGTGACGCGTAAAATCTTGTCGAGTGCCAGATCATCATAAATTAAGTTAGGTTCTACCGGTTCTGTAATTAGCTGAATGGCCGCATCTTCACTCAAATAACGAATGCGGTCATACAGTGCAATATTAAAAAGAACCGACCAGTAATTGGCACTCATAGCTTCCAATCGATGTGTCCCGACAAACACAAACCCCAGCCCCTCCATATGTTGCATCATATGTCGCAAGAATGTGAAAAATGTGGGTGGCAAAATTTTATCATCAACCAGACTCTCAAACGCTTCAAACTCATCAAACACCAGCAACAGCCGGGTATCTTTTGGTAAAAATGAGCGCACATAGGGCAAGAACTTACGTTGGAAAAGCCCAGTGGGGTCTGCTAGCCAATCTTCAGGTTCAGGCACCTCGATTTCGATATTTTTGGTAGCCAAAACATCAGCAATTAACCAGGAAATATCGTTAAAAAGGGCAGGCATACCAGGCAAAACCCCTAAAGATTGACAATCAATATAAACGGGAAGCAAATGCGATGGCAGACGGTCCTCTAGGCGCAGTAGTGCCGATGTTTTGCCTGTTCTGCGATGGCCAATCAAAATAAGCACGTTTCGCTGCGAGATGCCCCCTGCATTTTCGGCGATGAAGTTATAGAGCCGCTCACGTCCATAAAAAACAGGGCTATTGGGGCGCAGAGGGGTTCCTGGTAAATAAGGATTTTGAATGGGGGTAAAGTCTCGTTCGGGCAATAGCAAATGCACCATGTCACCAAATGCGATCTGCTTATCGCTTTGATTGCGGTCGTCGTAAGTCGCCATCAGCGCCACCCTAAATCGGTCACTCACTTTGGGTGCAATGGCAAAACTAATTTGACGA
>QQUD01000634.1 GCA_008501785.1 Chloroflexota bacterium | reverse complement strand
GATTTTCTAACCCCATTACAACATCCAGATTGCGTAACCCAATGTCGGCATCAATCGCAACCACTTTTTTTCCTTGCATGGCTAATGCAGCTGCCAAATTGGCAGTAATGGTTGTTTTACCAACGCCTCCTTTACCAGAGGTGACGGTGATGACTTTTGCGCTCATAGTGTCTCCTTACCTAACTCTCCTTGGTGTTACCGCTGCCAAGGTTCGGCTACAATTTGTCCGTTTCGAATGGAAACTTGCTCAGGAACCGGATGCTGCTGTGGTCCATCTGGTGAAATAGCGATTTGACCGGCGATGCGTAGTTGGGTGGGATTGAGATGGAGGGCGCAGATAACGGCCGTTTCATCGCCATGCGCACCTGCCTGCACAAATCCACGCAGCCGTCCCCAAACAATCACATCACCACCTGCAACAATCTCTGCACCAGGGTTCACATCCCCAATTACCACAACTGCACCTTCGTGGTAAATAGATCGACCTGAGCGCAGCGTTTCCTTGATCACCAGGCCCCCAATCGGGGCTTCCACCTGAGAGCCGTTTTTTGATGCTTCTGTTTGTTTTGGTTCTCGCTCAGTGGAATCTAGCTTATTACCATCTAAATCAGTTGAACTGCCTGCCAACCGGGTGCCAAAATTCATTTCGCGAGCCAGTTGCCGCGTTTCCTTATGCTCAGTCAGGATTGCCCACAACTCCAGCTCATATTGTTCAAAGAGTTGTTGTAGTTGAATTATCTGGTTTTTGCGTAACGGTCGTTGTCCCAATTGAAGTGCAACACGACTACCTCGTAAAAACGAATGCTTCTCTTGCAGCTCGGCTTGCAGTTGAGAAACAGTCTGGTCAAACGACATGGTATCAACCGTGACCAACAATCCTTCACGAATACCTTTAATACTTAATGGTGGCTGCACCGAGTCTAGCATGAATTGGAATTTTCCTATGCGGGATAATACAACAATACTTATTGTTGAAATAATACAACAAAACTTGCCCAATTGCAAGGAAAATCATCAGGTTGACAGATTGTGCTTGGCTAGTCGAGAAGGAAGCGACTCAGATTTGAGAGCGGATCACAATCAAAACAGAAGAAGATTTGTAACAAAAAAAGAAAGTTCCACATTTTATGCTGCTATTTAAGTCGAACTACACGTTCGCTTCGCGATTAAAAAACGCGCTTCGGATTCAAAAATGTGGGGGAATGCCATGTTCATGAATTCTCTTGGGAAAAAAGTACATATATAATTGTGGTGGGTCCGATTACCTACCATTTTTACTAGGTCCATATTAAAATAATATGGAATAATATAAACGAGCGAATAAGCGACTTTGCACTGTTGTAAAACACACTCATTCACAACAGATGCTACACTGGGTAAAAGATTTAGCGAAGAAATCAACAAAAAATAGGCCAATATCTCGATACTCCCTCTACATTAAGCGTGTTGACAGAAAAATATCAATGATATTTAGGGAGTCTGCCATGTCATATTGGAATCTGATTCCAGATTTCATTCACAATCAATATAAAGATGAGCAGTTTGCAGGTGAATTCAATGCTGCCGCATTATTCGTTGACATTGCCGGTTTTACACCACTGACTGAAACACTGGCCCAATACCACCGCGATGGTGCAGAAACTTTAACCAGCATCCTCAACCATACTTTTGGTCCGCATGTAAATGAAGTTTATCGACGTGGGGGTATCATCCCCCTTTTTGCTGGTGATGCCTTTGTTGCGATCTTTCCGGCTAATAAAACCTATGATAACAAAGATATTACGATACAGCAGGCTGCCGAACAAGCCATCCAAACTGCCTTTGCGATTCAAACTTATTTTCTAAATACAGGCACCGTAAACACAGAACATGGCGACTTTGAAATTGGGGTCAAGATCGGATTGTCTATCGGTTCTGTGCAATGGGGCATCCCTGGGCGTACACCAAATCACGCTTTCTACTTTCGTGGTTCAGCCATTGACAACTGCACAGCGGCTCAACAGGAAGCCCAGGTGGGGCAAATTATTGCGGATAAACCCTTTATATCTGTTTTGCAAGACCAGATCAGTACCGAACCATGCGCAAACAATAACTATTTTCAGCTTTTAGCTTATCAAACCGATACCCCACCACTCTCTCGTCAATTAACAGAATTTGAAGCGGAAGACCTACGCCCCTTTATTCCTGAAGCCATTCTTCACATGACAACAAATGCTGAATTTCGGGAAGTGGCTCCTGTCTTTATTTCTTTTGAAGCGCCAAATAATTTACAGCATTTCCACCCATTTACAAATGAAGTCATTGAATTAGCAAATCAATATGGTGGCTATTTTAGCCAGATTGAATTTGGTGATAAAGGGGGGGTGTTTGTCATATTGTTTGGAGCACCTGTTGCTTATGAAAATCAAGTAGAACGGGCCGCAGAATTTTTACATGCAATGCAGCGACACAATTTTGAGATCAAATGGCGAGCCGGTGTAACATTTGGCATTGTGTGGGCAGGAATTCGTGGTGCGCCAGAACGGTGTGAATATGGTGCTGTCGGCGACATGGTAAACCTGGCAGCGCGTCTAGCAATGAAGGCTGATTGGGGCAAAATTTGGGTCAATGAAAGTGTCAATTTACGACTAACCCCAAAGTATTGGCTAGGTGCATTGGGAGAGTTTCCTGTAAAAGGGAAGCAGAGAAATGTATCGATTTACCAGTTATTCCATAAAAAAGAAGCGTCCCAAGATGCCTACTATAATGGTGAGTTTATTGGTCGAAAAGATGAGTTGAATCAACTTGTAGAGTGGACGATGCCCATTTTTAACGGCCGTTTCGGTGGCATCGTTTACGTTCACGGTGAAACCGGTACGGGCAAAAGCCGCCTTGTCCATGAATATCGTCGTCGCCTGATGAGCACCTATTATCCCAGCACATTTTACTGCCCATCTGAAGAAATTATGCGGACCTCGTTGAATCCGTTCAAAAGCTTTTTACGCGTCTACTTTCGCCAATCAGGAGATAAAACTAGGGAAGAAAATCAATATAGCTTCGACACTGTTTACGACTACTTTTTACAACAAATCCCGGCCAATCATCCAGATGCTCCAGAAATAAAACATGAACTTATTCGCACCCGCTCCATTTTAGCAGCAATGATTGATATACATTGGGAAGAGTCCTTGTACGAATCACTTGAACCCAAGCTGCGTTTCGAAAATAGTCTGTCGGCCTTTAAAAACTTCGTCAAAGCAGCCGCACTCTCACGCTCAGTCATCATCCACATTGAAAATGGTCAATGGCTCGATCCTGATTCACGTCGCATGTTGGCAACACTCACCCGCAATATTGACAATTATCCTATCATCGTTATTTGCGTGAATCGCTATTTAGATGATGGGAAAAAAGTGGAATTTGAAGTTGAAGCAAATGTGCAGCAGCAGCATCTGGACGTGGACCCCCTCGATTTACAATCGATTCACCAAATGGTTGTGCAGTTGCTCGAAGGCGAAGTGACCCAAACGGCCGTTGCCATTCTTGCCAAAAAATCAGAAGGAAACCCATTCTATTTAGAACAACTTGTGCTTGATTTGTATGAACGCGGCTTGTTTTTCAAAAATCGGGCAGGTATTCACGATTTGCGCACGGTCCTCGACCAAGACATCCCTACAAATATCAACACACTTTTGTTATCGCGTCTAGATCGTTTAGAAAATGAAGTCAAGCATGTGGTGCGCACAGCTACCGTTTTAGGGCAAGAATTCGAACTGCGTGTCTTGTCCCACATGCTCGAAGGTGACCCGCTGCTGATTAACAAAGTTCAAGTTGCTGAAGAAAAACAAGTTTGGATTGAAAAACAATCTCTGCACTATTTGTTCCAAAGCACACTCTTACGTGATGCTGCGTATTCAATGCAATTGCGGGTGCGGCTGCGTGAGTTACACAAATTGGCTGCCGAAGGTATCGAAAATTTATTTTCCGATGATCTGACGCCTTACTTTGCAGACCTTGCATACCATTACGATGCAGCCGGTTTAGTTAGGCAAGCAATCAGATGGTATCAAAATGCAGGAAAACAGGCAGCTGAACGATATGCAAATGATGAAGCCGTCACTCACTTTTCACGCGCACTCACGTTAGCACGGAATAATGACCTACTTACTCGTTATGATTTACTGTTGAAACGGGAAAAAATTCATGCACTTACTGGCAATAATACCGAACAAACAGCCGATTTAGAACAGCTTAATCAGATTGTTGATGTGCTACAGGATAAATCCAAATTGATTGAAGTCTCTTTACGCCATGCATTGTTCTTTGTAGCGATGGGCGAATATGATACGGCCGTTTCTCGTGCCCGCAACACCGCCTTTTTAGCATATGAACAAGGGGACAAACGCAGTGAAGTAGAGAGCCGTCTCTGTTGGGGACGAGCCTTATTGCGACAGGGTAAGTATGAATTGGCACAACAGCAATTCCAGCAAATCCTACAGCAAGCTCCCAGTTCTTTACAAAGTATTGTCGCCGACAGCCATCGTAACTTAGGTGTCATCAATGTTGATTTAGGCAAGTTTGAAAAAGCAAAAACCTGTTACCAAAAAGCACTCAAAATTTATCAAGATTTGAATAATCGAACAGGAACAACCACCACCCTTAATAATCTGGGCGTACTTTACTGGACGTTAGATAATTATCAGGAAGCACGAAAATATTACCAGGAAGCGCTCACACTTTACCGACAAATGGGGAACCGCAAGGGGGAAGGAATGGTGCTGGGCAATCTAGGTATCTTGCTCATGACCTACGGTGATTATGCCAATGCATTATCCTACAATCAGTCTGCTCTGTTTATTGCCCAAGAAACAGGCATTCGTCTCGGTCAATGTTTTGCTTGCTTAAATCTGGGATTAACTTATCTTTTTCAAGATGCCATTACCGAAGCGAAACATTACAGTGAACTCGCATTGAAAATTGCCGAAGAAATGGGTGGTATTCGCTTCCAAGGATACGCCTGGACGAATTTGGGACATGTGTTACGCTGTCAAGGAATGTTTGAAAAAGCAGAAGAAGCCTATCGAAATGCGCTGCAAGTGTGGCATGATATGGAGCAATCTAATCTCGCTATCGAAACACGAGCAGGCATTGCGGCTGTGATGTTAGCAACATCTAACTTAACTGAAGCAAAAAACCAGGTTGAAGTCATTATGCGTTTCTTAGATGAAGGAAATTCACTGACCGGCACGGAAAGCCCCTTCCAAATTTATTTGACAACCTATGAAGTGTTAACGGCCGTTTCTGACCCCCGTGCCTCTAACATCTTAACCACCGTTTACAATAAACTACAAGAAAATGCAATCCGAATTAAAGATAAAGAAACACGTCATGCGTTCTTGAACAATGTCCAAGTTCACAAAAAGATCATGCAACAATATCAAAAAATGAACCCTTCGAACACATCGCCTTCCCAAACAGGATTATTGTACTAATATTTATCTATTTAACCGGATTGTAACAGTTTTCGTAAGTTACATTTAGTAACTTACTTGCATATCGGGAACAACACACCCCAATGGAGCAACATCGAAGCAATTGGGAGCCTCATCAAAGAAGCTATATAAAAAATATCCCGATAACATAACACAGGTTGACCGCTGCCCTTTCATCCCCCAAGTCAACCTGTGTTTTTTTTATTGATTTTTATTTGCCAATTGACTAATTTGTTCTTGCCCACCCAACACAGCAACCACATTACCAGATTTTAACTGCTTATCACCAGCCGGATGAAAATCTGAAACCCCATCTTGACGCAATAATACAACACTGACATCATACATTGCCTCGATATCGGCAATTGACACGTTGATTAATTGAGATAGTTCCGTCACATCAAATCGTGCCAAACTCAACAATTCCCCTTCAACTGTAATGGGGCGCGTAATGTCCATTCCTGTCGCCGCAGCCGCAAATTTAGGAGCGGCCATGCCTGTGGCACTCATTGCCTGAATACCGAAATTTTCTTCCAGTGCTTGTGCAAAATCATCATCAAAAATTCTTGCAACAACCCGGATTTTGGGATTCAGCTTACGCGCTTTAAACGCGATTTGCAAATTGGCACTGTCATTTTGCGTACACATCACCAGCGTCCGCGCTTTGGCTACGCCGGCTGCCTCTAAAGCAGATTCCCGACGTGCATCATCGGGAATGACAGGGACGCCGAGAGATTTGGTTACGGCCGTTAACTCCTCATCCGGTTTCAACTCAATGGCGGCCACATCCTGGCCGAGTTCACACAAAACCCTCGTCACTCGAAAACCCAAATGTCCCAACCCAACCAACACAATATGATTGCTAAAAGTAGATGCAACCGCCATTTCCCACTCCTTTGTCCGTGACCGTCGGTTAAAAAACAGGATCCCAAATTCAGTTAAACCTTGTGCCAAAATTGAAATGCCAATAATTGGCATCAAAAAATAAAACAATTGCAATCGAAAATCAGTCGGCAAATTGTCTCCCAGTGGCTGCAAAAAAGTCAGGCCTAACACCTGATACACAGATTCACTCCACGACCGACCCACCAATGCATGCACAGACCGCGAAATCATAAAGTACAGCGTGCCTCCTCCCAAAATAGCCAGTACAAACAACAAAATAGGACGCAAAAATTCACGCACCAGCAGCAGCGTGTCTCGCCAACCTGCCCATACCCTGCGCCACCTGGCATTCCTTCGTAATTGAGCCAACCATCTTTTCATAATAATATCCCAGGAGCAATGCACTTTCTGAAGTGCGTCGCACCTATTCAACAACTGCCAACCCAGGCATCAAAAATTTATCATCAACAGCAACGCCATCAACATTTAAAACTGGCAGTCGCTGTAACGTCGCCAGCAAATACATACCAACCTGCAATCGATACTCACCCATTGGTAATTCTGAATCCAGTTGAATTGTATACGGATCTGCAATGGTTTCACCTGGCGTCCATTGGCTGGTTGGATATGTGCCTTGTAATGGCCATGCATCTACCTGCCCCACGAGCCGATCCTGTGCATCCAAAACCTGCACAAACACCGTATAATCTTCACGCATTGGCGCAAGGCTTTGCCAATTTATCGTCAAATTAATTT